>NZ_WIWH01000017.1:0-108908 GCF_009600035.1 Pseudomonas sp. FSL R10-2964
ATGGTAGTGTGGGGTTTCCCCATGTGAGAGTAGGTCATCGTCAAGATTAAATTCCAAACCCCCTGTCTGCTCACGCATACAGGGGGTTTGTTTTTGTGGGCAGAAAAGCGGTCGCAAGCTTCAAGCTGTGTGCTCTCGGCTTGCCCCAAGCTGTTAGCTTGCTGTGTGCGCGGGGTTTCTATGCAATGGCGCCGCTCATGGCTATCATGCGTGCCTCATTGTGAGGCGATACATGCATGCTGACGTTGTTGAAACTCCTCAAAGATGGTCGATTCCACTCAGGGCAAGCGCTTGGTGCTGCACTTGGCGTTAGCCGCAGTGCAGTCTGGAAGCAGCTCCAGCTTTTGGAATCAAACCTGAACCTGTCGATTCATAAAGTTCGTGGTCGTGGCTATCAGTTAGCTGCACCGCTTGAACTCCTTGAGCAGGACCAGTTGACTGCCAGCCCATGGCCTGTCTCGATTCATGATTCATTAGACTCCACTAATGCCGAGGCCTTGCGCGCGATCGACAGTGGCACTGCGGCGCCGTTTGTTGTTACGGCTGAGCGGCAAACTGCTGGTCGTGGACGAAGAGGCCGCAAATGGGTCAGTCCTTTCGCAGAAAATATCTACTACAGCCTTGTTCTTCGCATGGATGGCGGGATGCGCCAGCTTGAAGGGCTTAGCCTTGTGGTTGGTCTGGCAGTACTGAGTGCGCTTCGCGGGGTGGGAATATCTGACGCCGGCCTCAAATGGCCAAATGATGTGCTCGTAGGCAACAAGAAAATTGCCGGCATTTTGCTTGAGTTGGTCGGCGATCCGGCTGATGTGTGTCATGTGGTTCTGGGGATCGGCATTAACGTCAATATGCGGGTGGCCAGCGAGGTAGATCAGGCCTGGACCTCGGTATTTCTCGAGTCAGGTCATTCGGTAAACCGCAATGCGCTGATTTCGAAACTCAACGATAGCCTGCTGGTGTATCTGAATCGCCATGCTACCGAGGGCTTTTCGGCATTGCAGGCGCAGTGGGAGCAAAACCACTTGTGGCAGGGTCGTGAAGTCTCTCTGATAGCTGGAGTGCACCAGGTGGATGGCACTGTCATGGGTATTGATCAGCAGGGCGCGCTGCGCATGAGTGTCAATGGCGAAGAGAAAGTGTACAGCGGCGGTGAGCTTAGCTTGAGGTTGCGCCATGATTCTTGAGATGGACTGTGGCAACAGTTTTATAAAGTGGCGTGCCCTTGACGCGGGGGTGGCGGTGGGTGGGGGCGTAGTTGACTCTGATGCTGCGCTGCTGGCCGCGGTGTTGGCCGTTCCGGGGTTGAACATCACCCACTGCCGGTTGGTCAGTGTGCGCAGTGATGATGAGACATCGAGCCTGGTGGCCTCCATCGTGACGACCTTTGGTGTGGCTGCACAGTGCGCGCAGCCTGCAAGGAGTGCCGCAGGTGTGAGTAACGGTTATGAGGAGTTTGCCCGTTTGGGGCTCGATCGCTGGCTTGCCGTGGTTGGTGCTTTTGAGTTGGCGAAGAGCGCGTGCCTGGTACTGGATTTCGGCACGGCGGTAACGGCGGACTTCGTGGCTGCTGACGGTCAGCACCTGGGCGGGTTTATTTGTCCTGGGATGCCCTTGATGCGCGATCAGTTGCGTACTCATACACGCCGTATCCGGTATGACGACCTCTCTGCGGAGCAGGCCTTGCTCCAGCGTACGCCCGGGCGTACGACGGTTGAGGCTGTTGAGCGTGGGTGTTTGTTGATGCTGCGGGGCTTTGTGATGACCCAGCTGGAATTGGCGCGCGAGTACTGGGGAGAAGACTTTGAAGTTTTTCTTACCGGCGGTGACGCAAGCCTGGTAAAGGATATGGTTCCAGAAGCGCGCTTGGTGCAAGACCTGGTATTTGTCGGTTTGGCGGTAGTTTGTCCCCTTCCTTGAGGTTTCTATGCGTTGGCTGTTTCTGCTGCTGGTTGTACTGAATGTCTTTTATTACATATGGCACCAGCAAGAGGCTCCGTTGAGGGCCAAAGAAGTTGTTTCCTTGTCTTTGTACAAGGGCAGTCATCAGGGCATACGTCTGCTTGGCGAGGTGCCGCCGGCAGGTCGGGGAGGTGCAGTCGCCATTGACCAGGCGCTGAGTGCCGAATGCATGTTTTTAGGCAATTTACCTGCGCAAGAACAGCTGCACGGCCTGCAGCGCAGGTTGTCTGAGATGGGGATAGCATCTACGCAAGTCGAAGGTGAGCAGGCTGAAATGCCTGGCTATGCCCTCAAGATCAGCCCGCAAGGCACTGCTGCGGCCAGTGAAATGGTTTTGCAGAACCTTGTTAATGAATTCAATGGGTTAAAATACAAAAAAATGCGCTGTGAGGGCTTGCAGGTACCCGATAGTTTGCATAGAATGGCGCCCGCTCCACAGTGAACGCCGAACAGGCTACTAGGTGTGAAGCGAGTCAAGTTGCTAACTTCCTGATTTAATTGAAGAAAGTGGTTGACATAAGGTTGGAATGATGTAGAATTCTAACCAGCTCAGGAGGGGTTCCCGAGCGGCCAAAGGGATCAGACTGTAAATCTGACGTCTACGACTTCGAAGGTTCGAATCCTTCCCCCTCCACCATATTTAAGCTAGAGCAGCAAGATTTGCGGGTGTAGTTTAGTGGTAGAACCTTAGCCTTCCAAGCTAATGATGCGGGTTCGATTCCCGCCACCCGCTCCAGTCTAGCTGTTTTCGCGACATGTTTTGCTCTTGTAGCTCAGTTGGTAGAGCACACCCTTGGTAAGGGTGAGGTCAGCGGTTCAAATCCGCTCAAGAGCTCCATATAACAAGGCAGATATGAAAATATCTGCCTTTGTTTTAACAGGTGCATAGCCTGTCTGGGGTGTTTGCTGGTGGCGCTGTTTTTAGGTGTCGCTGCCCTGGTTGGTTGTTACGGTTGTGAGTAGCTCGCATTCTGCTATTCGCTGGCAATTCTCTGCTTGGACAGGGTTGATTGCAAAAGTAATTGCGCTTGTTGTTGAAAAGTCTCTCTCGTGTCGGCATAATCCGCGGCTCGATAATGTTTTAGGTCAGTAGCTCAATTGGCAGAGCGACGGTCTCCAAAACCGTAGGTTGGGGGTTCGATTCCCTCCTGACCTGCCAGATTCGCTCATTGCGTCTGGCTTTCTTTTCACAGGATCCTCTTTGATGACTCCCAAGGCTGAAGTTCAAGGCTCTCGCTTCGATCTCCTCAAGTGGCTTGTAGTGGTAGCTCTTGTGGTGGTTGGCGTTGTTGGGAATCAGTATTATTCTGGTTCGCCGATCCTGTATCGCGTCATTGCACTTCTTGTGATTGCTGCTGTTGCTGCCTATGTGGGCTTGCAGACGGCAAAAGGCAAGTCGTTCGCTGTCCTGGTAAAGGAAGCTCGTACTGAGATTCGTAAAGTCGTATGGCCAACTCGCCAAGAAACTACGCAGACCACGTTGATCGTGGTGGCTGTTGTTCTTGTTATGGCGTTGCTGTTGTGGGGTTTGGATTCCCTGCTCGGCTGGCTCGTTTCCTTGATTGTTGGCTAAGGGTGTCCCGTGGCTAAGCGTTGGTACGTAGTGCATGCTTATTCGGGTTACGAAAAGCATGTTATGCGCTCTCTGATAGAGCGTATTAAGCTGGCAGGCATGGAAGATGGCTTCGGCGAAATTCTGGTTCCCACTGAAGAAGTGGTTGAAATGCGTAATGGCCAGAAGCGCAAAAGCGAACGCAAGTTCTTCCCTGGTTATGTGCTGGTTCAGATGGACATGAGCGAAGGGACTTGGCACTTGGTCAAGGACACTCCGCGTGTCATGGGCTTCATTGGTGGTACTGCTGATAAACCGGCACCTATCACTGATAAAGAAGCAGAAGCAATTCTGCGTCGCGTAGCTGATGGCAGCGACAAGCCCAAGCCGAAAACACTGTTCGAGCCGGGCGAAGTTGTCCGTGTTACCGACGGTCCGTTTGCCGATTTCAATGGCACGGTCGAAGAAGTTAACTACGAAAAGAGCCGCATTCAAGTGGCGGTGCTCATTTTCGGTCGCTCTACTCCGGTAGAGCTAGAGTTTAGCCAGGTCGAAAAGGTCTAGTTAAACACGAATCCCAACCCCATGGCCTAGGCTGTGGGGTTTTGTCGTCACTGGGATAAACGCGCAAGTAACCGGGGAGCCTCTTTAGGCGATTGAACCCGTAATTGGAGTGCCTCATGGCTAAGAAGATTACCGCTTACATCAAGCTGCAAGTGAAGGCCGCTCAGGCTAACCCAAGCCCACCTGTTGGTCCGGCTCTGGGTCAGCACGGCGTGAACATCATGGAATTCTGCAAGGCTTTCAACGCCCGTACTCAGGGTATTGAGCCAGGCCTGCCGACTCCAGTGATCATCACTGTATACAGCGACCGTAGCTTCACGTTCGAAACCAAGTCGACCCCTGCTTCGGTTCTGCTGAAGAAGGCTGCCGGTCTGACTAGCGGTTCCGCTCGTCCAAACACCGTTAAGGTTGGCACTGTAACTCGTGCTCAGCTGGAAGAAATCGCGAAAACCAAAAACGCGGATCTGACTGCAGCTGATATGGAAGCAGCCGTGCGTACTATCGCCGGTTCTGCTCGTAGCATGGGCCTTAACGTGGAGGGTGTGTAATGGCTAAGCTGACCAAGCGTCAAAAGGCAATCGCCGGTAAAATCGAAGCTGGCAAGTCTTACAATTTTGTAGACGCTGCTGCTTTGCTGGCTGAGCTGTCGACTGTAAAATTCAGCGAGTCTTTCGACATCGCCGTTAACCTGGGCGTAGACCCACGTAAATCTGACCAGGTTGTTCGTAGCGCTACTGTGCTGCCACACGGCACTGGCAAGACTGTACGTGTTGCTGTGTTCACTCAGGGTCCAGCTGCTGAAGCTGCTCTGGCTGCCGGCGCTGATCGCGTTGGTATGGACGACCTGGCTGCCGAAATGAAAGGCGGCGACCTGAACTACGACGTAGTTATTGCATCCCCGGACGCAATGCGTGTTGTTGGTCAGTTGGGTCAGATCCTGGGCCCACGTGGTCTGATGCCTAACCCTAAGGTTGGTACTGTAACTCCAGACGTAGCCACCGCTGTTAAGAACGCGAAGGCTGGTCAGGTTCGTTATCGCACCGACAAAAACGGTATCATTCACACTTCCGTTGGCAAGATCGGCTTCGACGCCGTTCAGCTGAAGGAAAACGTTGAAGCCCTGATCGCTGATCTGAAGCGTATCAAACCAGCTTCCTCGAAAGGTATTTATGTTAAGCGCGTAACCCTGAGCACCACTATGGGCCCGGGCCTGGTCATCGACCAGGGTTCCCTGGACGCGTAAGACAAAATTGGCGCAGTCAAATGCGCCAATTGAAAGATTGGGGTCCCTGCCTGGCGGGGGCTATCCAAGACCGTAGGCGGCGAAAGCCTTAAACCTCAAGCCTACGCAGATGGTGCTCCCGGTTCCTTACCGAATCAGACACCAAAACGACATCAGGCCTCGGCCAGATGAAACGGTAACAAGCAGGAGTTAAACCCGTGGCAATTAAACTCGAAGACAAGAAGGCCATCGTCGCTGAAGTCAACGAGGCTGCCAAAGTTGCCCTGTCCGCTGTTGTGGCTGATGCCCGCGGTGTGACAGTAGGCGCTATGACCGGACTCCGTAAAGAGGCTCGTGAAGCTGGCGTTTACGTACGTGTTGTACGTAACACCCTGCTCAAGCGCGCTGTTGCTGACACTGAATACAGTGTTCTCAACGACGTGTTCACTGGCCCGACCTTGATTGCATTCTCGCAAGAACATCCGGGCGCTGCTGCTCGTATCTTCAAAGAGTTCGCAAAAGGTCAGGATAAGTTCGAGATCAAGGCAGCTGCGTTCGAGGGCAAGTTCCTCGCAGCTAATCAGATCGACGTACTGGCAAGTCTGCCGACCCGTGACGAAGCAATTTCTCAGCTGATGAGCGTGATTCAAGGCGCTACCAGCAAATTGGCTCGTACTCTGGCGGCCCTTCGCGACCAGAAAGAAGCTGCTGCAGCCTAAGGCTGAGCGACTCCTTTCAGCGTTTATTGTTTATTTCGATGGCCGCGTAGGCTGTCACCCCAATACAGGAATTTATAGTCATGTCTCTGACTAACGACCAAATCATCGAAGCAATCGGCGAAAAATCCGTTCTGGAAATCGTTGAACTGATCAAAGCAATGGAAGAGAAGTTCGGCGTTTCCGCTGCTGCTGCTTCTGCTGGTCCTGCTGCTGCCGCTGCTGTTGTTGAAGAGCAAACTGAATTCAACGTTATGCTGCTGGAAGCTGGCGAGAAGAAAGTTAACGTGATCAAGGCTGTTCGTGAGCTGACTGGTCTGGGCTTGAAAGAAGCCAAGGCAGTAGTTGACGGCGCTCCAGCTATGGTACTGGAAGCTGTTGCTAAAGAAGCAGCTGACAAAGCCAAGGCTACCTTGGAAGAAGCAGGCGCTAAAGTCGAGCTGAAGTAAGCATCGACCTTGCGTTTCCAGCCCAGGCGTTAAGCTGAGGCTGATGGCTGGTGGCTCTTGCCACCGGCCTTTTTCCGTTATTGGCAGCCGACTAGGTTGGTGCCTTTAACGTGCTGTAACCACCCTGTGCGGTGGAGCAAACCAAGGGGTTTGCACGATTTTCTGGCTGCTCCCGTCGGGAGAGGCCAAACAAGCAGGTGACCAAGCTGGGGAACGCTGATGGCTTACTCATATACTGAGAAAAAACGTATCCGCAAGGACTTTAGCAAGTTGCCGGACGTCATGGATGTGCCGTATCTCTTGGCAATCCAGCTGGATTCGTATCGTGAATTCTTGCAGGCGGGAGCGACTAAAGATCAGTTCCGCGACGTGGGCCTGCATGCGGCCTTCAAATCCGTTTTCCCGATCATCAGCTACTCCGGCAATGCTGCGCTGGAGTACGTCGGTTATCGCTTGGGCGAACCGGCATTTGATGTCAAAGAATGCGTGTTGCGTGGCGTAACGTACGCCGTACCTTTGCGGGTAAAAGTTCGTTTGATCATTTTCGACAAAGAATCGTCGAACAAAGCGATCAAGGACATCAAAGAGCAAGAAGTCTACATGGGTGAAATCCCCCTGATGACTGAAAACGGTACCTTCGTAATCAACGGTACCGAGCGTGTAATTGTTTCCCAGCTGCACCGTTCCCCGGGCGTGTTCTTTGACCACGACCGCGGCAAGACGCACAGCTCCGGTAAGCTGCTTTATTCCGCGCGTATCATTCCTTACCGTGGTTCGTGGCTCGACTTCGAGTTCGACCCGAAAGACTGCGTGTTCGTGCGTATTGACCGTCGTCGCAAGCTGCCTGCATCGGTATTGCTGCGCGCGCTGGGTTATACCACTGAGCAAGTGCTGGACGCGTTCTACACCACCAACGTGTTCCACGTTCAGGGTGAGAGCATCAGCCTGGAGCTGGTTCCACAGCGTCTGCGCGGTGAAATCGCGGCCATCGATATTACCGATGACAAAGGCAAGGTGATTGTTGAGCAGGGTCGTCGTATCACTGCCCGTCATATCAACCAGCTGGAAAAAGCCGGTGTCAAAGAGCTCGTTATGCCTCTGGACTATGTCCTGGGTCGCACAACGGCCAAGGCTATCGTGCATCCGGCTACTGGCGAAATCATTGCTGAGTGCAACACCGAGCTGACCACTGAAATCCTGGCAAAAGTTGCCAAGGGCCAGGTTGTTCGCATCGAAACGTTGTACACCAACGATATCGACTGCGGTCCGTTTGTCTCCGACACGCTGAAGATCGACTCCACCAGCAACCAACTGGAAGCGCTGGTCGAAATCTATCGCATGATGCGTCCAGGCGAGCCGCCAACCAAAGACGCTGCCGAGACTCTGTTCAACAACCTGTTCTTCAGCCCTGAGCGCTATGACCTGTCTGCGGTCGGCCGGATGAAGTTCAACCGTCGTATCGGTCGTACCGAGATCGAAGGTTCGGGCGTGTTGTGCAAAGAAGACATCGTTGCCGTGCTGAAGACCCTGGTCGACATCCGTAACGGTAAAGGCATCGTCGATGACATCGACCACCTGGGTAACCGTCGTGTTCGCTGTGTAGGCGAAATGGCCGAGAACCAGTTCCGCGTTGGCCTGGTACGTGTTGAGCGTGCGGTCAAAGAGCGTCTGTCGATGGCTGAAAGCGAAGGCCTGATGCCGCAAGACCTGATCAACGCCAAGCCTGTGGCTGCGGCGGTGAAAGAGTTCTTCGGTTCCAGCCAGCTGTCCCAGTTCATGGACCAGAACAACCCTCTGTCCGAGATCACCCACAAGCGCCGTGTTTCTGCACTGGGCCCGGGCGGTCTGACGCGTGAGCGTGCGGGCTTTGAAGTTCGTGACGTACACCCGACTCACTACGGCCGTGTTTGCCCTATTGAGACGCCGGAAGGTCCGAACATCGGTTTGATCAACTCCCTGGCTGCCTATGCGCGCACCAACCAGTACGGCTTCCTCGAGAGCCCGTACCGTGTAGTGAAAGACGCACTGGTAACTGACGAGATCGTTTTCCTGTCCGCCATCGAAGAAGCTGATCACGTGATCGCTCAGGCCTCGGCCACGATGAACGACAAGAAAGTGCTGATCGACGAGCTGGTTGCTGTTCGTCACTTGAACGAATTCACCGTCAAGGCGCCGGAAGACGTCACCTTGATGGACGTTTCGCCGAAGCAGGTTGTTTCGGTTGCAGCGTCGCTGATCCCGTTCCTGGAACACGATGACGCCAACCGTGCGTTGATGGGTTCCAACATGCAGCGTCAAGCTGTACCAACCCTGCGCGCTGACAAGCCGCTGGTAGGTACCGGCATGGAGCGTAACGTAGCGCGTGACTCCGGCGTTTGCGTCGTGGCTCGTCGTGGCGGCGTGATCGACTCTGTTGATGCCAGCCGTATCGTGGTTCGTGTTGCTGATGATGAAGTTGAAACTGGCGAAGCCGGTGTCGACATCTACAACCTGACCAAATACACCCGTTCCAACCAGAACACTTGCATCAACCAGCGTCCGCTGGTGCGCAAGGGTGACCGTGTACAGCGTAGCGACATCATGGCTGACGGCCCGTCCACCGATATGGGTGAACTGGCGCTGGGTCAAAACATGCGCATCGCGTTCATGGCCTGGAACGGTTACAACTTCGAAGACTCCATCTGCTTGTCGGAACGAGTTGTTCAAGAAGACCGCTTTACCACGATCCACATTCAGGAACTGACCTGTGTGGCACGTGACACCAAGCTTGGGCCTGAAGAGATCACTGCAGACATCCCTAACGTGGGTGAAGCTGCACTGAACAAACTGGACGAAGCCGGTATCGTTTACGTAGGTGCTGAAGTTGGCGCCGGCGACATTCTGGTAGGTAAGGTCACTCCGAAAGGCGAGACCCAGCTGACTCCGGAAGAGAAGCTGTTGCGTGCCATCTTCGGTGAAAAAGCCAGCGACGTTAAAGACACTTCCCTGCGCGTACCTACCGGTACCAAAGGTACTGTTATCGACGTGCAGGTCTTCACCCGTGACGGCGTTGAGCGTGATGCTCGTGCACTGTCGATCGAGAAGACCCAGCTGGACGAGATCCGCAAGGATCTGAACGAAGAGTTCCGTATCGTTGAAGGCGCTACCTTCGAACGTCTGCGCTCTGCTCTGGTTGGCCGCATTGCCGAAGGTGGTGCCGGTCTGAAGAAAGGTCAGGAAATCACCAATGAAATCCTGGACGGTCTTGAGCATGGTCAGTGGTTCAAACTGCGCATGGCTGAAGATGCTCTGAACGAGCAGCTTGAAAAGGCTCAGGCTTACATCATCGATCGCCGTCGTCTGCTGGACGACAAGTTCGAAGACAAGAAGCGCAAACTGCAGCAGGGCGATGACCTGGCTCCAGGCGTGCTGAAAATCGTCAAGGTTTACCTGGCAATCCGCCGTCGCATCCAGCCGGGTGACAAGATGGCCGGTCGTCACGGTAACAAGGGTGTGGTCTCCGTGATCATGCCGGTTGAAGACATGCCGTACGATGCCAATGGCACCCCGGTTGATGTGGTCCTCAACCCGTTGGGCGTACCTTCGCGTATGAACGTTGGTCAGATTCTCGAAACTCACCTGGGCCTCGCGGCCAAAGGTCTGGGCGAGAAGATCAACCTCATGATTGAAGAACAACGCAAGGTCGCTGACCTGCGTAAGTTCCTGCATGAGATCTACAACGAAATTGGCGGTCGTCAAGAAAGCCTGGATGACTTCTCCGATCAGGAAATCCTGGATCTGGCGAAGAACCTTCGCGGCGGTGTGCCAATGGCTACCCCGGTGTTCGACGGTGCCAAGGAAAGCGAAATCAAGGCAATGCTTCGTTTGGCAGACCTGCCAGACAGCGGCCAGATGGTGCTGACTGATGGTCGTACCGGCAACAAGTTCGAGCGTCCGGTTACCGTTGGCTACATGTACATGCTGAAGCTGAACCACTTGGTAGACGACAAGATGCACGCTCGTTCTACCGGTTCTTACAGCCTGGTTACCCAGCAGCCGCTGGGTGGTAAGGCACAGTTCGGTGGTCAGCGTTTCGGGGAGATGGAGGTCTGGGCGCTGGAAGCCTACGGCGCGGCATACACTCTGCAAGAAATGCTCACAGTGAAGTCGGACGATGTGAACGGCCGTACCAAGATGTACAAAAACATCGTGGACGGCGATCACCGTATGGAGCCGGGCATGCCCGAGTCCTTCAACGTGTTGATCAAAGAAATTCGTTCCCTCGGCATCGATATCGATCTGGAAACCGAATAACACGTGACGCGAATCGAGAGCGGGGCTGTATGGCCCGCTCTCTGCTCCGCCAGGAGGAAAGGCCTTGAAAGACCTACTGAATTTGCTGAAAAACCAGGGTCAAGTCGAAGAGTTCGACGCCATCCGTATTGGATTGGCATCGCCTGAGATGATCCGTTCGTGGTCGTTCGGTGAAGTTAAAAAGCCGGAAACCATCAACTACCGTACGTTCAAGCCTGAGCGTGACGGCCTGTTCTGCGCCAAGATCTTTGGCCCGGTAAAGGATTACGAGTGCCTGTGCGGTAAGTACAAGCGCTTGAAGCACCGCGGTGTGATCTGTGAGAAGTGTGGCGTTGAAGTCGCACTGGCCAAGGTCCGTCGCGAGCGCAT
Organism: Pseudomonas sp. FSL R10-2964; assembly: GCF_009600035.1. NCBI lineage: Bacteria > Pseudomonadati > Pseudomonadota > Gammaproteobacteria > Pseudomonadales > Pseudomonadaceae > Pseudomonas > Pseudomonas sp. FSL R10-2964. The sequence continues at coordinate 11,125 of NZ_WIWH01000017.1, forward strand.
GGCTCACATCGAACTGGCTTCGCCAGTGGCTCACATCTGGTTCCTGAAATCGCTGCCGTCCCGTATCGGCTTGCTGATGGACATGACCCTGCGTGATATCGAACGCGTTCTCTACTTCGAGAGCTATGTCGTTATCGATCCGGGCATGACCACTCTGGAAAAAGGTCAGCTGCTGAACGATGAGCAGTACTTCGAAGCGCTGGAAGAGTTCGGCGACGACTTTGATGCCCGCATGGGTGCTGAAGCTGTCCGTGAACTGCTGCACGCTATCGACCTGGAGCACGAGATTGGCCGTCTGCGTGAAGAAATTCCGCAAACCAACTCTGAAACCAAAATCAAGAAGCTGTCCAAGCGCCTGAAGTTGATGGAAGCCTTCCTGGGCTCCGGCAACCTTCCGGAGTGGATGGTTCTGACCGTTCTGCCGGTTCTGCCGCCAGATCTGCGTCCTCTGGTACCGTTGGATGGCGGTCGTTTCGCGACTTCCGACCTCAACGACCTGTACCGTCGAGTGATCAACCGTAACAACCGCTTGAAGCGTCTGCTTGATCTGTCCGCTCCGGACATCATCGTGCGCAACGAAAAGCGTATGTTGCAAGAAGCGGTCGACGCACTGCTCGACAACGGCCGTCGTGGTCGCGCTATCACCGGTTCGAACAAGCGTCCTCTGAAATCCCTGGCTGACATGATCAAGGGTAAGCAAGGTCGTTTCCGTCAGAACTTGCTCGGTAAGCGTGTTGACTACTCGGGTCGTTCGGTAATTACCGTAGGTCCGACCCTGCGTCTGCACCAGTGCGGTCTGCCGAAGAAAATGGCTCTCGAGCTGTTCAAGCCGTTCATTTTCGGCAAGCTGGAAATGCGTGGTCTTGCTACCACCATCAAAGCCGCCAAGAAGATGGTTGAGCGCGAGTTGCCGGAAGTGTGGGACGTTCTCGCTGAAGTTATCCGCGAACACCCGGTTCTTCTCAACCGTGCACCGACCCTTCACCGTCTGGGTATCCAGGCGTTTGAACCGGTACTGATCGAAGGTAAAGCTATCCAGCTGCACCCTCTGGTCTGTGCTGCGTACAACGCCGACTTCGACGGCGACCAAATGGCCGTGCACGTACCGCTGACACTGGAAGCCCAGTTGGAAGCGCGCGCGTTGATGATGTCGACCAACAACATTCTGTCGCCAGCCAACGGTGAGCCAATCATCGTTCCGTCGCAGGACGTTGTATTGGGTCTGTACTACATGACGCGTGAAGCGATCAACGCCAAAGGCGAAGGTCGTGTATTCGCTGACTTGCAGGAAGTTGACCGTGTATTCCGTGCCGGCGAAGCCGCACTGCACGCCAAGGTCAAGGTTCGTATCAACGAAACCGTCAACGACCGTGATGGCGGCAGCGTGACCAACACCCGTATCGTCGACACCACTGTCGGCCGTGCGCTGTTGTTCCAGGTTGTGCCAAAAGGTTTGTCGTACGACGTCGTCAACCTGCCGATGAAGAAAAAAGCGATCTCCAAGCTGATCAACCAGTGCTACCGCGTGGTTGGTTTGAAAGAGACCGTGATCTTCGCTGACCAGTTGATGTACACCGGTTTTGCTTACTCGACCATCTCCGGCGTTTCCATCGGTGTTAACGACTTCGTTATCCCGGATGAAAAAGCTCGCATCATCGCTGCTGCAACCGATGAAGTGAAAGAGATCGAAAGTCAGTACGCCTCCGGCCTGGTAACCCAGGGCGAGAAGTACAACAAGGTAATCGACCTTTGGTCGAAAGCTAACGATGAAGTTTCCAAGGCGATGATGTCCAACCTCTCGAAAGAGAAGGTAATCGACCGCCACGGCAACGAAGTCGAGCAAGAATCGTTCAACTCGATGTACATGATGGCCGACTCCGGCGCACGGGGTTCTGCTGCGCAGATCCGTCAGCTGGCCGGTATGCGTGGTCTGATGGCCAAGCCGGACGGTTCCATCATCGAAACGCCGATTACTGCGAACTTCCGTGAAGGTTTGAGCGTACTTCAGTACTTCATCTCGACTCACGGTGCTCGTAAGGGTCTGGCGGATACCGCCTTGAAAACAGCTAACTCCGGTTACCTGACACGTCGTCTGGTAGACGTTGCACAAGATCTGGTTGTGACTGAAGTTGACTGCGGTACCGAACACGGTCTGCTGATGACTCCGCACATCGAAGGCGGCGACGTTGTTGAGCCATTGGGTGAGCGCGTACTGGGTCGAGTAATCGCCCGTGACGTATTCAAGCCGGGCACCGAGGAAGTTATCGTTCCTGCAGGCACCCTGGTTGACGAGAAGTGGGTTGAATTCATCGAGCTGAACAGCATCGACGAAGTGATCGTGCGCTCGCCAATCAGCTGCGAAACCCGTTTCGGTATCTGCGCCAAGTGCTACGGCCGTGATCTGGCTCGTGGTCACCAGGTGAACATCGGTGAAGCTGTCGGCGTTATCGCTGCCCAGTCGATCGGTGAGCCGGGTACACAGCTGACCATGCGTACGTTCCACATCGGTGGTGCGGCAAGCCGGACCTCCGCTGCTGACAGCGTTCAGGTGAAGAATGGCGGTACTGTCCGTCTGCACAACCTGAAGCACGTTGAGCGTGTAGATGGCTGCCTGGTTGCAGTATCCCGTTCCGGTGAGCTGGCCATTGCTGATGACTTCGGTCGTGAGCGTGAGCGTTACAAGCTGCCGTACGGCGCCGTGATTTCGGTTAAAGAAGGTGACAAGGTTGACGCTGGCTCTATCGTAGCCAAGTGGGATCCTCACACTCACCCAATCGTTACCGAAATGAAAGGTACCGTGACCTACGTGGGCATGGAAGAAGGCATCACGATCAAGCGTCAGACTGACGAATTGACCGGTATGACCAACATTGAAGTACTTGATGCCAAAGACCGTCCAGCTGCCGGCAAGGACATTCGTCCAGCCGTCAAGATGGTGGGTGTTGATGGCAAGGATCTGCTGTTGCCAGGTACCGACGTACCGGCTCAGTACTTCCTGCCAGCTAACGCCTTGGTCGGTGTAGCGGATGGTGCGGAAATCGCGATCGGTGACGTTATCGCTCGTATTCCGCAAGAAACTTCGAAAACTCGAGACATCACCGGTGGTCTGCCACGGGTTGCTGACTTGTTCGAAGCCCGTCGTCCGAAAGAAGCCTCGATTCTGGCTGAAGTCAGCGGCACCATCGCGTTCGGTAAAGAAACCAAAGGCAAGCGCCGTCTGGTTATTACCCCGAACGACGGTACTGATCCGTACGAAGAGCTGATTCCAAAGTGGCGCCACCTGAACGTCTTCGAAGGCGAACAAGTGAACCGCGGCGAAGTTATCTCCGACGGTCCAAGCGATCCACACGACATCCTGCGTCTGCTGGGTGTGAGTGCGCTGGCCAAGTACATCGTTAACGAGATCCAGGACGTTTACCGTCTGCAAGGCGTAAAAATCAACGATAAGCACATCGAGACCATTCTGCGTCAGATGCTGCGTAAAGTTGAGATTGCCGAGTCTGGCGATTCCACCTTCATCAAGGGCGACCAGATGGAGTTGACGCAGGTATTGACCGAGAACGAGCGTCTGGGCAACGAAGACAAGTTCGTGTCCAAGTTCACTCGCGTCCTGCTGGGTATCACCAAGGCGTCGTTGTCGACTGAATCGTTCATCTCGGCGGCCTCTTTCCAGGAGACCACTCGAGTACTGACCGAAGCGGCGGTAACCGGCAAGCGCGATTACCTGCGCGGCCTGAAAGAAAACGTTGTCGTGGGTCGTCTGATCCCGGCAGGTACCGGTTTGGCATACCACAGCGAGCGTAAGCGCCGCCGTGAGGCTGACAAGCCGTTGCGCGTAAGCGCCAGTGAAGTGGAAGCTGCACTGACCGAAGCGCTGAACTCGAGCGGTAACTGAGTTCTGCGGTAAATGATGGGCGGGCCCCGGCAGTTCCGTTCATCGAATCGAGACAATTTGTCTGGGTTTGATGAGTGGAAGTGTCGGGGCCTTGCCTTGACTGGGGGCAAGATCCTCTTTAGACTCTTGTACCCCTAAATTTGGCGGGAATTCGTTCCTGCCATTTTGCTTTTCTTGCAAGACAATAGCGTCGCAAGACAACAGTGGAGCTAGTAGATGGCAACTATCAACCAGCTGGTACGTCAGCCGCGTAAGCGTATCGTCGAGAAATCCGACGTACCTGCGCTGCAAAACTGCCCGCAACGTCGTGGCGTATGCACCCGTGTGTATACAACTACGCCGAAAAAACCTAACTCGGCACTGCGTAAAGTATGCCGTGTGCGCCTGACCAACGGTTTCGAGGTTTCCTCGTACATCGGTGGTGAAGGTCACAACCTGCAAGAACACAGCGTGGTACTGATTCGTGGCGGTCGTGTAAAAGACTTGCCAGGTGTTCGTTACCACACCGTTCGCGGCTCTTTGGATACTTCCGGCGTTAAAGGTCGTAACCAAGGTCGTTCGAAGTACGGTACCAAGAAGCCGAAGTAGTCTTCGGTTTCCGGTAAATAATGCAGATTTCTTTTTTTCTGAGTCGATAAGAGTAAGGTCGGACCTGCATCCCTGGGGTGTAATGGTTCCGAGCTAACCTGAAGACCGTTTGAGGGCTTATCCATGCCAAGAAGACGCGTAGCAGCCAAGCGCGAAGTGCTTGACGATCCAAAATACGGAAGCCAAATTCTGGCCAAGTTCATGAACCACGTGATGGAAAGCGGCAAAAAAGCCGTTGCCGAGCGTATCGTTTATGGCGCGCTGGAAAAGGTTAAAGAACGCAAGAACAGCGATCCCCTGGAACTCTTCGAGAAAGCTCTCGACGCCATCGCTCCGCTGGTCGAAGTGAAGTCGCGCCGTGTAGGCGGTGCTACTTACCAGGTTCCGGTCGAAGTTCGCCCGTCCCGTCGTAACGCCCTGGCAATGCGCTGGTTGGTAGACTTCGCCCGCAAGCGCGGCGAGAAGTCTATGGCTCTGCGTTTGGCTGGCGAACTGTTGGACGCTGCCGAAGGTAAAGGTGCTGCTGTTAAGAAGCGTGAAGACGTGCACCGTATGGCCGAAGCTAACAAAGCTTTCTCGCACTACCGCTTCTAATTTCAGCTTCACTAATTTTGCGAGGGCTTTATGGCTCGTACTACTCCGATTAGTCGCTACCGTAACATCGGTATCGTCGCTCACGTGGATGCTGGTAAAACCACCACCACCGAGCGCGTACTGTTTTACACTGGCAAAAGTCACAAAATGGGCGAGGTGCATGATGGCGCCGCGACCACAGACTGGATGGTTCAGGAGCAGGAGCGTGGTATTACCATTACTTCTGCTGCCATTACCGCCTTCTGGAAAGGTTCTGCCAAGCAGTACAAGGACGAGCACCGCTTCAACGTAATCGATACCCCGGGCCACGTTGACTTCACTATTGAAGTTGAGCGTTCCCTGCGTGTACTCGACGGCGCTGTCGTTGTGTTCTGTGGTACCTCGGGCGTTGAGCCTCAGTCGGAAACCGTATGGCGTCAAGCCAACAAATACGGCGTTCCACGTCTTGTTTACGTAAACAAGATGGACCGTGCTGGTGCCAACTTCCTGCGCGTTATCGAGCAGATCAAGAAGCGTCTGGGCCACACTCCAGTTCCAATCCAGTTGGCTATCGGTTCCGAAGACAACTTCCAGGGTCAGATCGATCTGATCAACATGGAAGCTGTGTACTGGAACGATGCTGACAAAGGTATGGTTCCTGTTCGCAAAGAAATTCCAGCTGAGCTGAAAGATCTTGCTGACGAGTGGCGCGACAACATGGTTCAGGCTGCGGCCGAAGCCAATGAAGAGCTGATGAACAAGTACCTCGAAGGTGAAGAATTCACCATCGCGGAAATCAAGGCGGCTCTGCGTCAGCGTACTATCGCTGGTGAGATCGTCCTGGCTGTTTGCGGTTCTTCCTTCAAGAACAAGGGTGTTCCCCTGGTTCTCGACGCCGTTATCGACTTCCTGCCTGCTCCGACTGATATTCCTGCCATCAAGGGTACTGACCCGGATGACGAGACTATCGAGCTGGAGCGTCATGCAGACGACAACGAGCCGTTCTCGGCTCTGGCGTTCAAGATCGCTACCGACCCATTCGTGGGTACCTTGACCTTCGTCCGTGTTTACTCGGGCGTGTTGAACTCCGGCGACGGCGTAATCAACTCGGTTAAGGGCAAGAAAGAGCGCGTGGGTCGTATGGTGCAAATGCACGCAAACGCCCGTGAAGAAATCAAGGAAGTACGCGCTGGTGACATCGCGGCCTTGATCGGCATGAAGGACGTCACCACTGGTGAGACTTTGTGCAACGCTGACAAGCCAATCATTCTGGTTCGTATGGACTTCCCGGAGCCGGTTATTTCGGTTGCCGTAGAGCCTAAGACCAAGGATGACCAGGAAAAAATGGGTGTTGCACTGGGCAAGCTTGCTCAGGAAGATCCATCTTTCCGCGTTAAAACTGATGAAGAGACTGGTCAAACGATCATCTCTGGCATGGGCGAGCTGCACCTGGACATCCTGGTTGACCGGATGCGCCGTGAGTTCAACGTCGAAGCCAACATCGGTAAGCCTCAGGTTTCGTATCGTGAGCGCATCACGAAGAACTGTGAGATCGAAGGCAAGTTCGTTCGTCAGTCCGGCGGTCGTGGCCAGTTTGGTCACTGCTGGATTCGTTTTGCACCTGCTGACGAAGGTCAGGAAGGTCTGCAGTTCGTGAACGAAGTGGTAGGTGGTGTGGTTCCTAAGGAATACATCCCGGCTATCCAGAAGGGTATCGAAGAGCAGATGAAGAACGGTGTTGTTGCCGGCTATCCGCTGATCGGCCTGAAGGCTACCGTGTTTGATGGTTCTTACCACGACGTCGACTCCAACGAGATGGCGTTTAAGGTGGCTGCTTCCATGGCGACCAAGCAACTGGCTACCAAAGGTGGCGGTGAGCTGCTTGAGCCGATCATGGCGGTAGAGGTTGTTACACCTGAAGACTATATGGGTGACGTGATGGGCGACTTGAACCGTCGTCGCGGCATGATCCAGGGTATGGAAGATACGGTCTCCGGCAAAGTAATTCGTGCTGAAGTACCGTTGGGTGAAATGTTCGGTTATGCGACCGACGTTCGTTCCATGTCCCAGGGTCGCGCAAGCTACTCTATGGAATTCAAAAAATACGATACAGCTCCGGCGCACATCGTCGAAACTGTTACTAAAAAACAAGGCTGATTTAGTTCAGTCCTTTAGGCAAGGAGTTAATTGTCGTGGCTAAAGAAAAATTTGATCGTTCCCTACCGCACGTCAACGTTGGCACTATCGGTCACGTTGACCATGGTAAAACCACGCTGACTGCAGCTCTGACCCGTGTTTGCTCCGAAGTTTTCGGTTCGGCAATCGTTGACTTCGATAAAATCGACAGCGCGCCAGAAGAAAAAGCTCGTGGTATCACGATCAACACTGCGCACGTTGAATACAACTCGCACATTCGTCACTACGCTCACGTTGACTGCCCAGGTCACGCTGACTATGTGAAGAACATGATCACCGGTGCTGCTCAGATGGACGGCGCTATCCTGGTTTGTTCGGCCGCTGATGGTCCGATGCCACAAACCCGTGAGCACATCCTGCTGTCCCGTCAGGTTGGCGTTCCGTACATCGTGGTTTTCCTGAACAAGGCTGACCTGGTAGACGACGCTGAGCTGCTGGAACTGGTTGAGATGGAAGTTCGTGACCTGCTGTCGACTTACGACTTCCCAGGCGACGACACTCCGATCATCATCGGTTCGGCTCGTATGGCGCTGGAAGGCAAAGACGACAACGAAATGGGCACCACTGCCGTTCGTAAACTGGTTGAAACTCTGGATACCTACATTCCAGATCCAGTACGTGTTATCGACAAGCCGTTCCTGATGCCAATCGAAGACGTATTCTCGATCTCCGGTCGCGGTACTGTTGTAACTGGTCGTATCGAGCGCGGTATCGTTCGCGTTCAAGATCCGCTGGAAATCGTTGGTCTGCGTGACACTACTGTTACCACCTGCACCGGCGTTGAAATGTTCCGTAAGCTGCTCGACGAAGGTCGTGCGGGCGAGAACTGCGGCGTGCTGCTGCGCGGCACCAAGCGTGACGACGTTGAGCGTGGCCAGGTTCTGGTTAAGCCAGGCTCGGTTAAGCCACACACTACCTTCGAAGCTGAAGTGTACGTGTTGAGCAAAGAAGAAGGCGGCCGTCACACTCCGTTCTTCAAAGGCTACCGTCCTCAGTTCTACTTCCGTACAACTGACGTAACTGGTAACTGCGAACTGCCGGAAGGCGTTGAGATGGTAATGCCGGGCGACAACATCAAAATGGTTGTTACCCTGATCAAAACCATCGCAATGGAAGACGGTCTGCGTTTCGCAATCCGTGAAGGCGGTCGTACCGTTGGCGCTGGCGTTGTAGCCAAAATCATCGCGTAAGTGATGATTGCCTGAAAAAAGCCCCCGCTCAGCGGGGGCTTTTTTTATTGAGTTGACACCTACTGGGGTCGTCTATAGAATTGCGCCTCCTTTTAACGGGCGTATTGCGCTCGGTGGGAACAGCAATCTGGAGTCTGAAATCCAATGCAAAATCAGCAAATCCGTATCAGGTTGAAGGCTTTTGACCATCGCCTGATCGACCAATCAACCCAGGAAATCGTGGAAACCGCGAAACGTACTGGTGCTCAAGTGCGTGGTCCAATTCCACTGCCTACCCGTAAAGAGCGGTTCACCGTTCTGGTCTCCCCGCACGTCAACAAAGACGCGCGTGACCAGTACGAGATCCGTACTCATAAGCGCGTACTGGACATCGTCCAGCCAACGGATAAAACCGTTGATGCACTTATGAAGCTTGATCTTGCGGCCGGTGTGGAAGTGCAGATCAGCCTCGGCTAAGACTTGGGTCTTAGTCGTGTAACGCTCTGAAATGGGCGGCCATAGCGGGTGAAAGCCCCGTACACTCATGAGGTTTACAACATGACTATTGGTGTAGTCGGTCGTAAATGCGGTATGACCCGTATTTTCACCGAAGAAGGTGTCTCCATTCCGGTCACGGTCATTGAGATCGAGCCGAATCGCGTCACCCAGTTCAAAACTGAAGAAACCGATGGCTATCGTGCAGTGCAAGTCACTGTCGGCGAGCGTCGCGCTTCGCGTGTAACAGCTGCTCAAGCGGGTCACTTCGCTAAAGCAAACGTTGCCGCCGGTCGTACCGTAATGGAATTCCGTCTTGAAGAAGGCGAGTACCAGGCTGGCGATCTGATCAACACTGAAATCTTCACCGCTGGCCAACTGGTTGATGTAACCGGTCAGTCCAAGGGTAAAGGCTTCCAGGGTACGATCAAGCGTTGGAATTTCCGTGGCCAAGACAACACTCACGGTAACTCCGTTTCCCACCGCGTCCCGGGCTCTATTGGCCAGTGCCAGACTCCTGGTCGTGTATTCAAGGGCAAAAAAATGTCCGGTCATATGGGCGCTGAGCGCGTGACCGTGCAGTCCCTGGAAGTAGTGCGCGTCGACGCTGAACGCAATCTGTTGTTGGTCAAGGGTGCTGTTCCTGGCGCTACTGGCGGCAACCTGGTTGTACGTCCAGCGGCCAAGGCTCGCGGTTAAGGGGAAGCTGACATGCAATTAAATGTAAATGACGCTCAAGCGATCGAAGTTTCCGAACTGACTTTCGGCGGCGAATTCAACGAGACGCTGGTTCACCAAGCAGTCGTGGCCTACATGGCCGGCGGCCGTCAAGGTAGCAAGCAGCAAAAGACCCGTTCCGACGTTCGTGGTGGCGGTAAGCGCCCTTGGCGTCAGAAAGGTACTGGCCGTGCTCGTGCCGGTACTATCCGTAGCCCAATCTGGCGTGGCGGCGGTACCACTTTCGCAGCTCGTCCACAGGATCACTCCCAGAAGCTGAACAAGAAGATGTATCGCGCAGCAATGCGTTCCATCCTTGCTGAGCTGGTGCGTACTGATCGTCTGGTCGTGGTTCAGGACTTCGCTGTTGAAGCGCCGAAAACCAAAGATCTGCTCAACAAGCTGAATGGCATGGGTCTGACTGATGTCCTGATCGTGTCTGAAGGTGTTGATCAGAACCTGTACCTGGCTGCTCGTAACCTGCCACACGTTGATGTACGTGACGTGCAAGGTTCCGATCCAGTTAGTCTGATCGCATACGACAAGGTGTTGATCACCGTGTCGGCCGTGAAGAAATTCGAGGAGCTGCTGGGATGAACCAGGAACGCGTATTTAAAGTTCTGCTTGGCCCGCACGTTTCCGAGAAGGCTACGGTTCTGGCAGACAAGAAAGGCCAGTTCGTTTTCAAGGTTGCTACCGATGCAACCAAGCTGGAAATCAAGAAGGCCGTCGAAAGCCTGTTCAGCGTGAAAGTTGAGCGTGTTACTACCCTGAACGTTCTGGGTAAGAGCAAGCGCACCGCTCGCGGCGTGGGCAAGCGTAATGACTGGAAGAAGGCAGTAATCTCCCTTCAGCCAGGCCAAGATCTCGATTTCAGCAGCAGTGCTGAGTAAGGAAGGGGTGCATCATGGCAATCGTTAAATGCAAACCGACTTCCCCTGGCCGCCGTCATGTGGTCAAGGTGGTCAACCAGGAGCTGCATAAAGGCGCTCCTCACGCACCGCTGCTCGAGAAGAAATCGAAGTCTGGTGGTCGTAACAACAATGGCCGTATTACCACTCGTCACATCGGTGGTGGTCATAAGCAGCATTACCGTATGGTCGACTTCCGTCGCAACGACAAAGATGGCATTCCAGCCACTGTTGAGCGTATCGAATACGATCCAAACCGTACTGCTCACATCGCTCTGATGCTGTACGCAGACGGCGAGCGCCGCTACATCATCGCCCCTAAAGGCGTGAGTGCTGGCGACCAGCTGATTTCGGGTGCTTTGGCCCCAATCAAGCCGGGTAACTCGTTGCAACTGCGCAGCATTCCAGTTGGTAGCACCGTACACGGCATCGAATTGAAGCCGGGTAAAGGCGCGCAAATCGCACGTTCCGCTGGTGCTTCGGCTCAGCTGGTCGCTCGTGATGGTGTCTATGTGACCCTGCGTCTGCGCTCTGGTGAAATGCGTAAAGTACTGGCTGAATGCCGTGCGACCCTGGGTGAAGTCTCGAACTCCGAGCACAGCCTGCGTTCGCTGGGTAAAGCTGGTGCCAAACGCTGGCGTGGCGTTCGCCCAACCGTTCGTGGTGTTGCCATGAACCCGGTTGACCACCCACATGGTGGTGGTGAAGGTCGTACCTCTGGTGGTCGTCATCCGGTATCGCCATGGGGCTTCCCGACTAAGGGCGCGAAGACTCGTGGTAATAAGCGTACCGACAAAATGATCGTCCGTCGTCGCAAGTAAATAGAGGGATACGACAGTGCCACGTTCTCTGAAAAAAGGTCCTTTTATTGATCTTCACCTACTGAAGAAGATCGAAGTGGCGGCGGAAAAGAACGATCGCAAACCGGTGAAAACCTGGTCGCGTCGTTCGATGATCCTGCCACAAATGGTCGGTCTGACCATCGCTGTGCATAACGGTCGTCTTCATGTCCCAGTTCTCGTGAACGAAGACATGGTTGGCCATAAACTAGGCGAGTTTGCCGGTACCCGCACTTATCGTGGGCACGTGGCAGACAAGAAAGCCAAGCGTTAAGGGGTAAGGAACGATGGAAGTAGCCGCTAAGTTGTCGGGCGCTCGAATCTCCGCCCAGAAAGCCCGCTTGGTCGCCGACCAGATCCGCGGGAAGAAGGTGGGCGAAGCGCTCAACCTGTTGGCTTTCAGCAACAAGAAAGCCGCCGAGATCATCAAGAAAGTGCTGGAGTCGGCCGTAGCCAACGCCGAGCATAACGAAGGCGCAGACGTTGACGACTTGAAAGTCGCCACCGTTTTCGTCAACGAAGGGCGTTCGCTGAAGCGCATCATGCCGCGTGCCAAAGGCCGCGCTGATCGCATCGTCAAGCGGTCTTGCCATATCACTGTCAAGGTTGCTGACAAGTAACGGAGTCGAAGAGATGGGTCAGAAAGTACATCCCATTGGCATTCGCCTGGGAATCGTCAAGGAGCACACCTCCGTCTGGTACGCAGACGGCCGGACTTATGCGGACTACTTGTTCGCTGATCTGAAGGTGCGTGAATACCTCCAAGACAAACTAAAAAGCGCGTCCGTAAGCCGTATCGATATCCATCGTCCGGCCCAAACTGCACGTATCACCATCCACACCGCTCGTCCAGGTATCGTTATCGGGAAGAAAGGTGAAGATGTTGAGAAACTGCGTCAGGACCTGACCAAGCAAATGGGTGTGCCTGTGCACATCAATATCGAAGAGATCCGCAAGCCGGAACTCGACGGTATGCTGGTTGCGCAGAGCGTAGCTCAGCAGCTGGAGCGTCGTGTAATGTTCCGTCGCGCGATGAAACGCGCTGTACAGAACGCTATGCGCATTGGTGCCAAAGGCATCAAAATCCAAGTGAGCGGTCGTCTCGGCGGTGCTGAAATCGCACGTACTGAATGGTATCGCGAAGGTCGTGTGCCATTGCACACCCTGCGTGCCGACATCGACTATGCCAACTACGAAGCTCACACCACTTACGGTGTGATCGGTGTAAAGGTTTGGATCTTCAAAGGCGAAGTAATTGGTGGTCGCCAAGAAGAACTGAAGCCACAAGCACCAGCGCCTCGTAAAAAAGCTGCTAAGTAAGGGGTACGCCAAATGTTACAACCTAAGCGTACGAAGTTCCGCAAGCAAATGACTGGCCACAACCGTGGCTTGGCATTGCGCGGTAGCAAAGTCAGCTTCGGCGAATACGCGCTGAAGTCTGTTGCTCGTGGTCGTCTCACCGCTCGTCAGATCGAATCAGCGCGTCGTGCACTGACCCGTCACGTTAAGCGTGGCGGCAAGATCTGGATCCGTGTATTCCCGGACAAGCCTATTTCCAAAAAGCCCCTAGAAGTTCGTATGGGTAAAGGTAAGGGTAACGTGGAATATTGGGTTGCCCAGATTCAGCCAGGCAAAGTCCTGTATGAAATCGAGGGTGTTACTGAAGAGCTGGCGCGTGAGGCTTTCGCCCTGGCTGCTGCAAAGCTGCCGCTCGCCACCTCCTTTGTTAAACGGACGGTGATGTGATGAAAGCGAATGAACTTCGTGAAAAATCCGCACAGCAGCTGAACGAGCAACTGCTCGGCTTGCTGCGCGACCAGTTCAATCTGCGTATGCAGAAAGCAACTGGCCAGTTGGGGCAGTCGCATCTGCTCTCGCAAGTTAAGCGTGACATCGCTCGCGTGAAGACTGTGCTCAAACAGCAGGCAGGTAAGTAATCATGGCTGAAGCCGAAAAGACTGTCCGTACGCTGACTGGCCGTGTTGTCAGCGACAAGATGGACAAAACCATCACCGTTCTGATCGAGCGTCGCGTTAAGCACCCGATCTACGGTAAATACGTTAAGCGTTCGACTAAGCTGCACGCGCACGACGAAACCAATCAGTGCCACATCGGCGACAAAGTCACTATTCGTGAAACTCGTCCGATGGCCAAGACCAAGTCTTGGGCACTGGTTGATGTTCTCGAACGCGCTGTGGAAGTCTAAGGACTAGGGGTCGGAGAAATTATATGATTCAGACTCAATCCATGCTCGATGTGGCCGATAACAGCGGCGCACGCCGCGTTATGTGCATCAAGGTGCTGGGTGGCTCCCATCGTCGTTACGCTGGTATCGGTGACATCATCAAAGTTACCGTGAAGGAAGCAATTCCTCGCGGTAAAGTGAAAAAAGGCCAAGTGATGACTGCTGTTGTAGTCCGCACTCGTCACGGCGTACGTCGTGCTGATGGCTCCATTATCCGCTTTGATGGCAACGCTGCTGTTCTTCTGAACAACAAGCAAGAGCCGATCGGCACCCGTATCTTTGGGCCAGTGACCCGTGAACTTCGTACTGAGAAGTTCATGAAGATCGTCTCGCTCGCCCCAGAAGTGCTGTAAGGAGATCCGACATGCAAAAGATTCGTCGTGACGACGAGATCATCGTGATCGCCGGCAAAGACAAAGGTAAGCGCGGTAAGGTGCTTAAGGTTCTCGCTAACAACCGTTTGGTTATTGGCGGTCTGAACCTGGTTAAGCGTCATACCAAGCCTAACCCGATGTCGGGCGTACAAGGCGGTATCGTCGAGAAAGAAGCTCCACTGGACGCTTCTAACGTGGCCATCTTCAACAGCGAAACCAGCAAAGCAGATCGCGTTGGTTTCAAAGTAGAAGAAGGCAAAAAAATTCGTGTCTTCAAGTCGACCCAAAAAGCGGTTGATGCTTGAACACTGCTAGGTAGATGAGACCATGGCACGACTAAAAGAGATTTACCGGAAGGAAATCGCTCCGAAACTTAAGGAAGAACTTAAGCTTTCGAACGTGATGGAAGTTCCGCGCGTTACCAAAATCACCCTGAACATGGGTTTGGGCGAAGCGATCGGTGATAAGAAAATCATCGAGCACGCTGTAGCTGATTTGGAAAAAATCACGGGTCAAAAATGTGTAGTGACCTACGCTCGCAAGTCCATCGCAGGCTTCAAAGTTCGCGAAGGCTGGCCGATCGGCGTTAAGGTTACTCTGCGCCGTGAGCGTATGTACGAATTCCTGGATCGTCTGCTGTCGATCTCCCTGCCTCGGGTACGCGACTTCCGCGGCCTGAATGCCAAGTCCTTCGATGGTCGTGGTAACTACAGCATGGGCGTAAAAGAGCAGATCATCTTCCCGGAAATCGACTACGACAAAATCGATGCTCTCCGCGGTCTGGACATTACCCTGACCACCACTGCTCGGACAGATGATGAAGGTCGCGCCTTGCTGCGTGCTTTCAAATTCCCGTTCCGCAACTGATTGGAGTAGGACCATGGCTAAGATGAGCATGAAAAACCGCGAGCTGAAACGTCAGCTCACGGTTGCCAAGTTCGCCAAGAAGCGTGCAGCACTGAAAGCTATCATCGTGGATCTGAACGCAAGTCCAGAAGCACGTTGGGAAGCTCAAGTTGCTCTGCAGAAGCAGCCACGTGACGCAAGCGCTGCGCGCATGCGTAACCGCTGCCGCCTGACTGGCCGTCCGCATGGTGTTTACCGCAAGTTCGGCCTTGGCCGTAACAAATTGCGTGAAGCAGCAATGCGTGGCGACGTACCAGGTCTGGTTAAAGCCAGCTGGTAAGGCGCACAGGCAAAGTTACCCCTGTCAGGGTTGCAAGATCCTGACAGCCGGTGACCTTGAATATGAATCAAGCCCCTATTGGGGCTTGATTCATTTCTGGCGTGTGTCTAGAATGACCGGCTCGCCTGAGCCCGTGCTTTTTAAGCATTGAGTACTCGGCGACAGTTGTAGCCGCAAGGCTAATTCTTTTTGTATCAGGAGCGTCTAGCCCATGAGTATGCAGGACCCGTTAGCGGACATGCTAACTCGAATCCGTAATGCCCAGATGGCTGAAAAGTCCGTCGTAAGCATGCCATCTTCCACGTTGAAGGTAGCTGTAGCCAAAGTTCTCAAAGACGAAGGTTACATCGCGGATTATCAGATCAGCAGCGAAATCAAGCCACTGCTGTCTATCGAGCTGAAGTACTTCGAAGGCCGTTCGGTTATCGAAGAAGTTAAGCGCGTTAGCCGTCCAGGCCTGCGTCAGTACAAGTCCTCCGAAGATCTGCCGAAAGTTCGTGGCGGTCTGGGTGTGTCTATCGTCTCCACCAGCAAAGGTGTGATGACGGATCGTGCTGCGCGCGCTGCCGGTGTCGGCGGCGAAGTTCTTTGCACTGTGTTCTAAGGGGGGATAAGCATGTCACGCGTCGCTAAGAACCCCGTTAAGCTGCCAGCTGGTGTCGAAGTAAAATTCGCCGGCCAACAGCTTTCGGTGAAGGGTGCCAAGGGTACTCTAGAACTGAACATCCATTCGTCCGTTGAGATTGTTGAAGAAGCTGGTGAGCTGCGTTTCGCTGCTCGCAATGGCGATCAACAAACTCGCGCAATGGCTGGTACCACTCGTGCGTTGGTAAACAACATGGTCCAAGGCGTAAGCCAAGGCTTCGAGCGCAAGCTCCAGCTGGTCGGTGTTGGTTACAAAGCGCAAGCAAAAGGCACAGTGCTGAACCTGGCTCTTGGCTTCTCGCACCCAGTGGATTACGAGTTGCCGGAAGGCATCACCGCTGAGACTCCTAGCCAAACCGATATCCTGATCAAGGGTATTGATAAGCAGCTGGTAGGTCAGGTGGCCGCTGAGATCCGCGGTTTCCGTCCGCCAGAGCCTTATAAAGGCAAGGGTGTACGTTACGCGGACGAAGTCGTCCGTCGTAAAGAAGCCAAGAAGAAGTAGGGCATAGCAAATGACCGACAAAAAAGTTACTCGCCTGCGCCGCGCTCGCAAAGCACGTCTGAAAATGCACGAACTAGAAGTCGTGCGTCTCTGCGTGTTCCGCTCGGCACAGCACATATACGCCCAGGTCATCTCGGCCGACGGCAGCAAAGTCCTGGCAAGCGCCTCGACTTTGGACAAAGAACTGCGTGATGGTGCCACTGGCAACATCGACGCGGCCACAAAGGTTGGCCAGCTGGTCGCTACGCGTGCAAAAGCCGCTGGCGTCTCGCAGGTGGCTTTCGACCGCTCTGGCTTCAAGTACCACGGCCGCGTGAAAGCGCTGGCTGAGGCTGCTCGTGAAGCTGGGCTGGAGTTCTAAGTTATGTCAAATAACGACCAAAAGCGCGACGAAGGCTACATTGAGAAGCTGGTTCAAGTTAACCGCGTAGCCAAAACCGTTAAAGGCGGCCGTATCTTCACTTTCACCGCGTTGACCGTGGTTGGTGATGGTAAAGGGCGCGTTGGCTTCGGCCGTGGCAAGTCACGTGAAGTGCCTGCTGCGATCCAGAAGGCAATGGAAGCTGCTCGCCGCAACATGATTCAAGTGGACCTTAACGGCACCACTCTGCAGTACGCCATGAAATCCGCCCACGGCGCTTCCAAGGTTTACATGCAGCCTGCTTCTGAAGGTACCGGTATCATCGCTGGCGGCGCTATGCGTGCTGTCCTCGAAGTTGCTGGCGTTCAGAACGTACTGGCCAAGTGCTACGGCTCGACTAACCCGGTAAACGTGGTTCACGCCACTTTCAAAGGTTTGAAAGCTATGCAATCTCCTGAATCTATTGCCGCCAAGCGTGGCAAAAGCGTCAAGGAGATCTTCTGATCATGGCTACCGTTAAAGTAACGCTGATCAAAAGCATGACCGGCCGTATCCCTAACCACAAACTGTGCGTTAAGGGTCTGGGTCTGCGTCGCATCGGTCACACTGTAGAAGTACTTGATACTCCCGAGAATCGCGGGATGATCAACAAGGCTTACTACATGCTGCGTGTAGAGGGTTAATCGATGAAACTCAATGATCTGAGTCCAGCGCCGGGTTCCCGTCGCGAAAAGCATCGTCCGGGCCGTGGTATCGGTAGTGGTTTGGGTAAGACTGGTGGCCGTGGTCACAAAGGTCAGACCTCCCGCTCCGGTGGCACCATTGCTCCAGGCTTTGAAGGCGGTCAACAGCCGCTGCATCGCCGTCTGCCTAAGTTCGGTTTCGTATCCCTGAAAGCCATGGATCGCGCAGAAGTGCGTTTGTCCGAGCTGGCTAAAGTGGAAGGCGACATCGTAACTGTGCAGACCCTGAAAGATGCCAACGTGATCAACGTCAACGTACTGCGTGTGAAAATCATGCTGTCCGGTGAAGTGACTCGCGCTGTCACAATCGGCAAGGGAATCGGCGCCACCAAAGGTGCGCGTTCGGCTATCGAAGCAGCTGGCGGCAAGTTCGAGGAATAAATGGCTAAGCAAGGTGCTCTCTCAGCGCTCAGCAAAGGCGGGTTATCCGAGCTCTGGGCTCGACTGCGTTTTCTATTCCTGGCGATTATCGTCTACCGGATAGGCGCACACATCCCAGTTCCAGGTATCAACCCGGACCGGCTGGCGGACCTGTTTCGACAGAATGAGGGGACCATACTTAGCTTGTTCAACATGTTTTCCGGCGGCGCGCTGGAGCGGATGAGTATTTTTGCGCTGGGGATCATGCCGTACATTTCGGCATCGATCATCATGCAGCTTATGTCCGCTGTCAGCCCGCAACTGGAGCAGTTGAAGAAGGAAGGTGAAGCTGGCCGTCGCAAGATTAGCCAGTACACCCGCTACCTCACTGTCGCTCTTGCTCTTGTCCAGGCTATTGGCATGTCCATTGGTCTGGCAGGGCAAGGCGTAGCGTTCACTGGTGACCTGGGCTTCCATTTCGTTGCAGTAACCACGTTTGTGGCGGGTGCAATGTTCATGATGTGGCTGGGTGAGCAGATTACTGAGCGTGGTGTTGGCAACGGTATCTCGATGTTGATTTTTTCGGGTATCGTCGCCGGTCTTCCGAGAGCAATCGGGCAGTCTTTCGAGTCTGCACGTCAGGGCGATATCAATATCTTCGCTCTGGTTGCTATCGGTTTGCTGGCAGTAGCGATTATCGGTTTTGTGGTGTTCATTGAGCGTGGCCAGCGTCGTATTGCTGTTCACTACGCCAAGCGTCAGCAGGGCCGCAAGGTGTTTGCTGCGCAGACTAGCCACCTACCGCTGAAAGTGAATATGGCCGGTGTTATCCCGGCTATTTTTGCGAGCAGCATTTTGCTGTTCCCGGCTTCGCTGGGTGCCTGGTTCGGTCAGTCTGAAGGTATGGGCTGGTTGCAGGACATCTCGCAGTCGATCGCTCCTGGTCAGCCGTTGAATATTCTGCTGTTTAGTGCAGGGATTATTTTCTTCTGCTTCTTCTATACGGCGTTGATGTTCAATCCGAAAGACGTAGCGGAAAACCTGAAGAAGTCCGGTGCCTTTATTCCGGGTATCCGTCCAGGTGAGCAGTCGGCACGCTATATTGATGGCGTTTTGACTCGTTTGACTCTGTTCGGTGCTCTTTATATGACGGCCGTGTGCCTGTTGCCCCAGTTCCTGGTGGTTGCGGCAAACGTTCCGTTCTACCTTGGCGGGACCTCGTTGCTGATCGTTGTTGTGGTTGTTATGGACTTCATGTCCCAAGTACAATCGCACCTCGTTTCGCACCAGTACGAATCCCTGATGAAGAAAGCCAACCTGAAGGGCTACGGCAGCGGCATGCTCCGCTGAAGTACTACCCCGTAAGGTGAGAGGAGTTGGTGATGAAAGTTCGTGCATCGGTGAAAAAGCTGTGCCGTAACTGCAAGATTATTCGCCGCGAAGGTGTTGTTCGGGTAATTTGCAGCGCGGAACCACGTCACAAACAGCGCCAAGGCTGAGTGTGATCTGTTTGAAGCCCAGCAGCTAGTGCGCTGCTGGGTTGATTATTTGTTATTACAGCGATATTATCTCGCGCCCTATTTCTTGGCTTCCGGGGCGTAGGTAGCTGTCAATTGGAGTCCCACTGAATGGCCCGTATTGCAGGCGTTAACATTCCAGATAACAAGCACACTGTTATCTCGCTGACCTACATCTATGGTGTTGGTCGCACTACCTCACAGAAAATCTGTGCGGATGCTGGTGTAAACCCAGCCGCTAAGATCAAGGATCTGAGCGACGAGCAGATTGAGTTGCTGCGTGGCGAAGTGGCGAAGTTCACCACTGAAGGTGACCTGCGTCGTGAAGTCAACATGAAAATCAAACGCTTGATGGACCTGGGCTGCTACCGCGGTCTGCGCCATCGTCGTGGTCTTCCAGTGCGCGGTCAGCGTACCAAGACCAACGCGCGTACTCGCAAAGGTCCGCGTAAGCCGATCCGCAAGTAATCGCACCAGCGAATCGACAGGAATTTAGTCATGGCAAAACCTGCTGCTCGTCCTCGTAAAAAAATTAAAAAGACAGTGGTTGATGGCATCGCCCACATCCACGCGTCTTTCAACAACACCATCGTGACCATCACGGATCGTCAGGGTAACGCGCTTTCTTGGGCTACCTCTGGTGGTTCGGGTTTCCGCGGTTCACGCAAGTCCACCCCGTTCGCTGCTCAAGTAGCTGCTGAACGTGCTGGTCAAGCTGCGCTGGAATATGGCCTGAAAAACCTTGACGTTAACGTCAAGGGCCCAGGTCCAGGTCGTGAGTCCGCTGTCCGTGCTTTGAACGGCTGTGGCTATAAGATCGCCAGCATCACCGACGTGACGCCAATCCCGCACAACGGGTGCCGTCCGCCGAAGAAGCGCCGCGTGTAATCAGGAGACTGTAAAGAATGGCTCGTTACATTGGTCCAAAATGCAAACTGGCACGTCGTGAAGGCACTGATCTCTTCCTGAAGAGTGGTGTGCGCGCTATCGAATCGAAGTGCAATATTGAAGCTGCTCCAGGCATCCACGGCCAACGCCGCGGTCGCCAATCCGACTACGGTACCCAACTGCGTGAAAAGCAGAAGGTCCGTCGTATCTACGGCGTTCTCGAGCGTCAGTTCAGCGGCTACTACAAACAAGCTGCTGGCAAAAAAGGTGCAACCGGTGAAAACCTGCTGCAACTGCTCGAATGCCGCCTGGATAACGTCGTATACCGTATGGGTTTCGGTTCTACTCGTGCCGAATCTCGTCAGTTGGTATCGCACAAGTCGATCAGCGTTAACGGTCAGACCGTAAACGTTCCGTCCTACCAGGTTCGTGCTGGTGACGTGGTCGCTATCCGCGAGAAAGCAAAGAACCAGCTTCGCATTGTCCAAGCTCTCGATCTGTGTGCCCAACGTGGCCGCGTAGAATGGGTAGAAGTAGACACTGAGAAGAAGTCGGGCGTTTTCAAGAACGTTCCTGCTCGCAGTGATCTGTCCGCCGACATCAACGAAAGCCTGATTGTCGAGCTCTACTCCAAGTAAGGGCTAGAAAATAGGTGCATCCATGCAGATTTCGGTAAATGAGTTCCTGACACCTCGCCATATTGATGTGCAAGTTGTCAGTCCAACCCGCGCTAAAATCACTCTCGAGCCTCTCGAGCGTGGTTTTGGCCACACCCTGGGCAACGCGCTGCGCCGCATCCTGTTGTCCTCAATGCCAGGCTGTGCAGTAGTCGAGGCCGAGATTGACGGTGTGCTCCACGAGTACAGCGCCATCGAAGGTGTACAGGAAGACGTAATTGAAATCCTGTTGAACCTTAAAGGTCTGGCTATCAAGCTGCACGGCCGTGACGAAGTTACGCTGACCTTGTCGAAGAAGGGTTCGGGGGTGGTTACCGCTGCCGATATTCAGCTGGATCATGATGTCGAGATCGTTAATCCCGATCACGTAATCGCCAACCTGGCGTCTAACGGCGCCTTGAACATGAAGCTCACCGTAGCTCGTGGTCGTGGTTATGAACCAGCAGACTCGCGTCAGAGCGATGAAGACGAAAGCCGCAGCATTGGTCGCTTGCAGCTGGATTCTTCGTTCAGCCCGGTTCGCCGTATCGCATACGTGGTGGAAAACGCCCGTGTCGAGCAGCGCACCAACCTGGACAAGCTGGTTATTGATCTGGAAACCAACGGTACACTGGATCCTGAAGAGGCCATTCGTCGTGCTGCAACCATCCTGCAACAGCAGTTGGCTGCATTCGTCGACCTCAAAGGTGACAGCGAGCCAGTGGTAATCGAGCAGGAAGACGAGATCGATCCGATCCTGCTTCGTCCTGTTGACGATCTGGAACTGACCGTGCGTTCGGCCAACTGCCTTAAGGCGGAGAACATTTACTACATCGGTGACCTGATTCAGCGCACCGAAGTAGAACTGTTGAAGACTCCGAACCTGGGCAAGAAATCCTTGACTGAAATCAAGGACGTTCTGGCCTCCCGTGGTCTGTCCCTCGGCATGCGCCTCGACAACTGGCCGCCTGCAAGTCTTAAGAAGGACGACAAGGCGACTGCCTGATCGTCGTAATCACCGAACGTTGTGTTTGGTAAGGAATGAACCATGCGTCATCGTAAAAGTGGTCGTCACCTGAGCCGCACTAGCTCGCACCGCAAGGCTATGTTTCAAAACATGGCAGTGTCGTTGTTCGAGCACGAGCTGATCAAAACGACTCTGCCGAAAGCCAAAGAATTGCGTCGCGTTGCTGAGCCGCTGATTACTCTGGCCAAGATTGATTCTGTTGCTAACCGCCGTCTGGCCTTCGACCGTACTCGTTCGAAAGCCATGGTTGGTAAGCTGTTCAACGATCTGGGCAAGCGTTATGCAACTCGTGAGGGTGGCTACCTGCGCATCCTCAAGTGCGGTTTCCGCGCTGGCGACAACGCGCCTATGGCGTACGTCGAGTTGGTTGATCGTCCAGTTGGCGGTGAAGCTGTATCCGCTGAGTAAGACGTCAGTCTCTACAAAGAACCGGGCCTAGTGCCCGGTTTTTTGTGCGCGTTCGATTATGATTATCTATTGATTCTCATCATTTAATGCATTTGCCCATGTGTAATTCATGGTCAATACTCCTCGTCAGCCGATTAGCCGGCAGTACAAAGACTGACTGAGGAAGCAAACATATGAGCCAGACCAAAACGCTTACAACCGCCAGCGGCGCTCCAGTTGCGGATAACCAGAATTCTCGTTCTGCCGGTCCTCGTGGCCCATTGCTGCTTGACGATTTTCATCTGATCGAAAAGCTCGCGCACTTCAACCGTGAAAACATTCCTGAGCGTCGCGTACACGCCAAGGGTTCAGGCGCCCATGGCACTTTCACCCTGACCCGTGACATGACTCAGTACAGCAGTGCCAAGCTGTTTGATACCATCGGCAAGCAAACCCCCACTTTTCTGCGCTTCTCAACGGTAGGTGGCGAGCGCGGCTCGGCAGATACCGAGCGTGATCCACGTGGCTTTGCCCTCAAGTTCTACACCGAGGAAGGTAACTGGGACATCGTCGGTAATAACACCCCGGTGTTTTTCATCCGTGACCCGCTTAAATTTCCCGACTTTATCCACACCCAAAAACGCCTCCCGCAAAGCAACCTGAAAAGCGCACAGATGATGTGGGACTTCTGGTCGCACTCCCCTGAGTCGCTGCACCAGGTCACCATCCTGTTTTCCGATCGCGGCATTCCAGATGGTTACCGCCATATGCATGGCTTTGGCAGCCACACGTACAGCCTGATCAATGCTGCGGGTGAGCGTCACTGGGTCAAATGGCATTACAAAACCAAGCAGGGCATCAAGAACCTGCCGCCTGCAGAGGCTGCGCGCCTTGCCGGTACCGACCCGGATTACGCACAGCGTGACTTGTTTGGCGCCATCGAACGCGGTGACTTTCCGAAATGGCGCGTATGCATGCAGGTCATGACTGAAGCTCAGGCTGCAGCCCACTATGAGAACCCGTTTGACGTGACCAAGACCTGGTCGCAGAAAGAGTTCCCGCTGATTGAAATCGGTGAGCTGGAGCTGAACCGCAACCCGCTGAACTACTTTGCCGAAGTGGAGCAGGCTGCGTTCGGGCCAAGCAATATGATCCCGGGTGTGGGCCTGTCGCCTGACCGCATGCTGCAAGGCCGTGTGTTCGCGTATGCCGATGCCCATCGCTACCGTGTAGGCACTAACCACCAGCACCTGCCGATCAACTCACCACGGGTACCTGTGCATAACTATCAGCGTGATGGCTCTATGGCCTTCGGCAACAATGGTGGTGCTGCACCGAACTATGAGCCGAACAGCTATGGCGACGCGCCAAAACAAGCACCGCAATATGCTGAGCCGCCATTGGCCCTCAGTGGTGCAGCTGATCGTTACGATCATCGTGTAGACAGCGATTACTACAGCCACGCCGGTGCCCTGTTCCGACTGATGAACGACGAGCAGAAAGCCCTGCTGATCAACAATATTGCAGGGGCTATGGAGGGTGTGACGGGGGATGTCGTCGAGCGTCAGCTGCAGCATTTCTACAATGCTGATCAGGCTTATGGTGATGGTGTTGCCAAGGCGTTGGGTGTACAGCGTAACTAACTCTAAGTGAGAAGCAGAACCGCCCTCAATTGGGCGGTTTTTGCGTTATTTAACCCTGTTTTCTCTGAAAAACAGGGTTTTTATTGCGATTTAGCCGTGACCTCTCAGTCGGCTTGGTTCAAACTACAGCCTTTCAAGCAGGGAGATGTAAGGCAATGCAAGGCCACCCGGATGTAATCGATTATCTCAATACGTTGCTGACCGGCGAGTTGGCTGCGCGTGACCAATATTTCGTCCATTCCCGTATGTACGAGGATTGGGGTTTCACCAAGCTTTACGAGCGTATCAACCACGAGATGGAGGAAGAGGCACAACACGCTGATGCGTTGATGCGCCGGATTCTGATGCTCGAGGGTACGCCGCGCATGCGCCCTGACGACCTGGATGTGGGCACTACGGTGCCTGAGATGTTCGCTGCCGACCTGCGCCTGGAATATAAAGTCCGTGCCGCGCTGTGCAAAGGCATCGCCCTGTGCGAACTGCACAAGGACTACGTGAGCCGTGACATGTTGCGTGTTCAGCTGGCAGACACCGAAGAAGACCACACCTACTGGCTGGAAAAACAGCTGGGCCTGATCAAGTCGATCGGCTTGCAGAACTACCTGCAATCGCAGTTCTGATCCAGGGAAGCTGAGATGCTTTTGGTGGGAGCGTGGCTTGCCCGCGATGCAGGCAAAACGGTCTGGCTTGTGTGTCGCGGCGTTACCATCGCGAGCAAGCCCGCTCCCACAAGAATTTGATTTGCGCTCAGTAAAAAGCCCCTGCCATCTCACGATGGCAGGGGCTTTTTCGTACCGCGATTTAAGCCTTGTCGCGAATCAACAGTGGCTTCAGGTAGAAGCCCGTGTGTGATTGCTTCATCTCGGCTACTTCTTCCGGTGTACCGGTAGCAATGATCTGCCCGCCCTTGGAACCCCCCTCAGGGCCGAGATCCACCAGCCAGTCAGCGGTCTTGATCACGTCCAGGTTGTGCTCGATCACTACCACGGTATTACCGTGATCGCGAAGACGATGCAGCACATCCAGCAACTGCTGGATGTCAGCAAAGTGCAAACCGGTAGTAGGCTCATCGAGGATATACAAGGTCTTGCCTGTATCGCGCTTGGACAGCTCGCGGGACAACTTGACCCGTTGCGCCTCACCGCCTGACAGCGTGGTGGCGGATTGTCCTAGCTTGATATAGGACAAGCCTACATCCATCAGCGTTTGCAGCTTACGCGCCAGTGCAGGCACGGCATCGAAGAACACTCGCGCTTCTTCGATGGTCATTTCCAGCACTTCGTGGATGCTCTTGCCCTTGTATTTGATCTCAAGGGTTTCACGGTTGTAACGCTTGCTTTTGCACACATCGCAAGGCACATAGATGTCCGGCAGAAAGTGCATTTCTACCTTGATCAGGCCATCACCCTGACAGGCCTCGCAGCGTCCGCCCTTTACGTTGAAAGAGAAACGCCCCGGGCCGTAACCGCGCGAGCGCGACTCGGGCACACCCGAGAACAACTCGCGGATTGGCGTAAACAACCCGGTGTAGGTCGCAGGGTTGGAGCGCGGCGTACGGCCAATCGGGCTTTGGTCGATATCGACGACCTTGTCCAGATGCTCAAGCCCCTTGATGCTGTCGTGCGCCGCCGCTTCCAGCGTGGTCGCGCCATTCAGTGCCGTGGCGCTGAGCGGGTAGAGTGTGTTGTTGATCAGGGTGGATTTGCCTGACCCCGAGACCCCAGTGACACAGGTCAGCAGGCCAATCGGAATTTCCAGATCAACATTGCGCAAGTTATTGCCGCGAGCACCCTTGAGCGACAGTGTCAGCTTCTTGTTGCGCGGTGTGCGCTTGGCGGGTACGGCAATCTTCACACGCCCCGACAGGTATTTGCCTGTCAGTGAGTCAGGGTGAGCCATCACCTCGGCCGGTGTACCTTCAGCAACAATATGACCGCCATGCACGCCAGCACCAGGGCCGATATCCACCACATAGTCCGCCAGGCGGATGGCGTCTTCGTCGTGCTCCACCACAATCACGGTGTTACCGATATCACGCAGATGCTTGAGGGTGCCCAGCAGGCGATCGTTATCGCGCTGATGCAGGCCGATGGAGGGCTCGTCGAGGATATACAGCACGCCAACCAGGCCTGCACCAATCTGACTGGCCAGACGAATACGCTGGGCTTCACCGCCTGACAGGGTATCGGCACTACGGTCCAGCGACAGATAGTCCAGCCCCACATTCACCAGGAACTGCAGGCGCTCGCGAATTTCCTTAAGGATTTTGTCAGCGATTTCGCCACGGCGTCCGCTCAGGCTCAGCGTGCTGAAGTATTCGGTCGCATCACCGATAGGCATGCTGGTGACCGCGGGCAGGGTTTTTTCGCCGACCCATACATGACGGGCTTCGCGACGCAGTCGGGTACCCCGGCAATCCGGGCAGGACTGGGTGCTGAGGAATTTGGCCAGTTCTTCGCGCACGGTGGCCGACTCGGTTTCGCGATAACGGCGTTCCAGGTTTGGCACGATGCCTTCGAACGGGTGAGCACGCTTGACGATATCGCCACGATCATTCAGATAGCGGAAATCCACGTTTTGCGTGCCGCTGCCATACAGGATCACCTTTTGCTTGTCGGCCGGCAGCTCGCTGAACGGCACTTCAAGGCTGAAGTCGTAATGCTTGGCCAACGCCCCGAGCATCTGGAAGTAATAAACGTTGCGCCTGTCCCAACCGCGGATCGCGCCTTCGGCCAGCGTCAGCTCACCATTGACCAGGCGCTTGATATCGAAGAACTGCTTGACCCCCAGACCATCGCAGGTCGGGCATGCACCTGCCGGGTTGTTGAAGGAAAACAGCTTGGGTTCCAGCTCGCTGATCGCATGGCCGCAAATCGGGCAGGCGAAGCGCGCGGAAAAGATTATTTCTTCGCCCGGCTCATCGTCCATCGGCGCAACCAGGGCAATGCCATCAGCCAGTTTCAGCGCTGTCTCGAAAGACTCGGCCAGGCGCTGCTGCAGATCGGCACGCACTTTAAAGCGGTCAACCACCACATCAATGCTGTGCTTTTTCTGTTTGTCGAGCTTGGGCAGTTCGTCCAGCTCGCAAAGCTTGCCGTTGACCCGGGCGCGAACAAAACCCTGGGCGCGCAGTTCTTCAAATACTGAAAGGTGTTCGCCCTTACGCTCGCGGATCACCGGCGCCAGCAGCATCAGCTTGCTGCCTTCGGGCTGGGCCAGTACCAGGTCGACCATTTGGCTGACGGTCTGGGCTTCCAGAGGAATGTCGTGATCCGGGCAGCGCGGGATACCTACGCGGGCATACAGCAGGCGCAGGTAGTCGTAGATTTCGGTGATGGTGCCGACCGTGGAGCGCGGGTTGTGCGAGGTCGATTTTTGCTCGATGGAAATCGCCGGCGACAGACCCTCGATGGTATCGACGTCAGGCTTTTCCATCATCGACAGGAACTGCCGCGCATAGGCTGACAACGACTCGACATAACGGCGCTGGCCTTCGGCATACAGCGTGTCAAACGCGAGGGATGATTTGCCGGAGCCAGACAGTCCGGTGATAACGATCAGTTTGTCCCTTGGCAGGGTCAGGTCGATGTTCTTCAGGTTGTGGGTTCGTGCCCCACGTATCAGGATCTTGTCCACTGCGGCCTCGCTTGGCGGGCATAACGTAAACGAATGAGTATACGGATCTGTGCGAAAGCTGTGCAGGCCCTTGATGGCACACTGTCATTCAAGCAGCCTTTATAACTTTTGCGTGACAAAGCGTCGCGTCTCTCTCGTGTATGTGCTGTTAGACGATGGGACTGATAGAATCGCCGCCGGTTCACATGAGGTTTTTCCATGCACGATCCCCACAGCGAACGCATGAGTAGCGGCGAGACCCGGGCAGCAAGCGGTCTGGCCCTTGTGTTCGCCTTCCGTATGCTGGGCATGTTTATGGTGTTGCCGGTTCTGGCAACCTATGGAATGGACCTTGCCGGTGCAACGCCCGCCCTGATTGGTCTGGCGATTGGCGCTTATGGCCTGACCCAGGCCATTTTCCAGATCCCCTTTGGTGTTATTTCCGATCGTATTGGACGGCGCCCGGTCATTTACCTGGGCTTGATTGTCTTCGCGCTGGGCAGTGTGCTGGCGGCCAATTCCGATTCGATCTGGGGCGTCATTGCGGGACGCATCCTGCAAGGTGCGGGGGCGATTTCTGCAGCGGTCATGGCGCTGTTGTCAGACCTTACCCGTGAACAGCATCGCACCAAGGCCATGGCCATGATCGGCATGACCATCGGCTTGTCATTTGCCGTGGCCATGGTGGTGGGCCCGCTCCTGACTCGCGCTTTCGGGTTGTCCGGGCTGTTTCTGGCGACGGGGGCAATGGCGCTGTGCGGGATCGTGATTGTGATGTTTATGGTGCCGCGTTCCACCGGTACCTTGCAGCATCGTGAGTCCGGAGTGGCGAAGCAGGCCTTGCTGCCGACCTTGCGCCATCCCGACCTGTTGCGCCTGGACCTTGGCATTTTTGTGCTGCACGCCATGTTGATGTCGAGCTTTATCGCACTGCCGCTGGCGCTGGTCGAGAAGGCCGGCCTGCCCAAGGAACAACATTGGTGGGTGTATCTGACGGCCTTACTGATTTCATTCTTCGCCATGATCCCGTTCATCATCTACGGCGAAAAGAAACGCAAAATGAAACGAGTTTTGCTCGGCGCCGTCGTGACGTTGATGCTCACTGAGCTATTCTTCTGGAAGTTCGGCGACAGTTTACGAACGCTGGTGATTGGCACTGTGGTGTTTTTCACTGCGTTTAACCTGTTGGAGGCTTCATTGCCTTCGCTGATCAGCAAAGTTTCACCCGCAGGCGGCAAGGGCACGGCGATGGGGGTTTACTCCACCAGCCAGTTCCTCGGATCGGCACTGGGCGGCATACTCGGCGGCTGGCTGTTTCAGCATGGCGGTCTGTCGGTTGTGTTCCTGGGAGGCGCAGGTCTGGCTGCACTCTGGTTGGCCTTTGCTGTTACCATGCGTGAACCACCGTATGTAACAAGCCTGCGCCTGCCGTTATCGCCCGAGGCGTTGCGCGAAGCAGGTCTGGCTGAGCGTCTAAAGGCAGTCAATGGCGTTACAGATGCAGTGATCGTGGCTGAAGAGGCTGCGATTTATATCAAATTGGACACCGAACTATTGGATCGCGCGACACTCGAGCAGTTGGTTAACCCAGCGCCGACGTGCGAAGCCTAGGAGAACGTTATGGCCCGTGGGGTTAACAAAGTTATATTGGTCGGCACATGCGGCCAGGATCCCGAAGTTCGCTACTTGCCTAACGGTAATGCCGTGACCAACCTGAGTCTGGCAACCAGCGAACAATGGACTGACAAGCAAACCGGTCAGAAAGTCGAGAAGACTGAATGGCACCGTGTATCGATGTTCGGCAAAGTGGCCGAAATCGCCGGCGAATACCTGCGCAAGGGTTCGCAGGTGTACATCGAAGGCAAGCTGCAAACCCGTGAGTGGGAAAAAGACGGTATCAAGCGTTACACCACCGAAATCGTGGTCGACATGCAAGGCACCATGCAACTGCTGGGTGGCCGTCCACAGGGCGACCAGCAAAACCAGGGTGGTGGCAACAACTACCAGCAACAACAGTCGGCTCCGCGTCAGCAGGCTCAACGCCCTGCACCGCAGCAACAGCAACAGTCGCGCCCTGCGCCGCAACAGCAGGCCCCGCAGCCAGCTCCGGATTTCGACAGCTTTGATGACGATATTCCGTTCTAGGTCTTGCCTTGGGCTTAACAGCTTCAGCATTACCTAAAAAGCCCCGAGAGTTCTGCTCTCGGGGCTTTTTGTTTGCCTCAAAAATAATCCCCGTAAACGGGGATTATTTTTTACATAAACGCAACCAGCCGTTTATTTTTCAGCGCTGTCCGGTAATGCATACGCAATGATGTAATCACCTACGTCAGGGGAGTGGCTCATGCCCCCTGCGGAGATCACCACGTATTGTTTCCCGGTAACCGGTGATTTGTAGATCAGCGGTGCGGCCACTGCGCCGACAGGCAAGCGTGCTTTCCACACTTCTTTACCGGTTGCCGAGTCGAGCGCACGCAGGTAGTAGTCTTGAGTCCCGGCAAAGAACACCAGGCCCGAGGCTGTTGAGGTTGGACCACCCAGTGTTGGCATGCCCAGCGGTATCGGCATGTGGGTTTTAATTCCCATAGGGCCGGTATCCTGGACGGTGCCCATAGGCACTTGCCACACCAGTTTCTGAGTATTGAGATCAATCGCACTCATGCTGCCGAACGGGGGTGTATTGCACGGCACGCCCAGTGGCGATTGCAGAATGTCGATTCTCACGCCGCCATAGATACCGGCGACTTGTGGGCGAATGGTTCCCATGAAACCGGGCACTTCGTCAGTCGATACTTTGAACTTGCTGGTGTCTTCCTTCGTCACCAGCGACATCCGCAGGGGCACACGCATGTCGTTAACAAACATCATGCCTGTATTTTCGTCGATGGAGATGCCCCCCCAGTTCATACCGCCCAACAAGCCTGGCCATTCGATGTACGGTTTCTCGGACGGAGGTGTAAACGGGCCCACGTAAACGGAGTCCTTGAACATGATCCGGCAGTACAGTTGATCGAAAGTCGTCACGCCCCACATGGACTTCTCAGTCAGTGGCTCAACACCAATAGTTGGCATTCCGACCGAAAACGGTTGAGTCGGTGACAGGTGCTCGCCTTCAGCAGCAGGTGAGGTTGGAACCGGACGTTCTTCAACTTCGGTAACAGGTTTGCCTGTACGACGGTCCAGAACAAAAATATTGCCTGTTTTGCTGGTCTGGATCAAAACCGGCGTTTTCTCGCCGTCAGCGCTCTTCCAGTCATACATGACTGGCTGAGAAGGCAGGTCGTAATCCCACACATCGTGGTGAACGATCTGGTAAACCCACTTGGCTTTACCGGTCGATGCATCCACAGCTACAACCGCCGAGCCATATTTTTCCTTGGCCGCGTTGCGATCACCGCCCCAGTAGTCCGGTGGGCCATTGCCTGTTGGCAGATAGACCAGGTTCAACTCTTTATCGTAAGTAGGAATAGTCCATACGTTAGGCGTTTCCAGCGTGAACTGGTGATCGTCGGCAGTAGCGTCCTTACCCTCAGGTGCGCCTATGTCCCATGCCCAGACCAAATCACCGGTCAGCACGTCAAATGCACGCACGGCCCCTGATGGCTCGCCGGCTACAATGTCACGCACCCAGCCACCGACTACGGTCAGATGACCCATCACAACCGGCAGAGAGGTTGGGTGATAGCGTTTGCTCTTCTCGGTCGGGCCCATGCCTTTCTTGAGATCGACGTAACCGTTCTCACCAAAGCTCGAGCACAGGGCGCCGGTGTGCGCATCAAGCGCAAACAGACGGGCATCTACCGACGACACCAGAATGCGCTGACGGCATTGTTGGTCGTTGTCGTGCGAAGCCTTGACCTCAGCACTCAGGCTGTCGTCTTTATCGATGTCGTAATAACCCACGCCGCGGCAGGTGACGTGTTCTTCAGTTTTGGCTTTAGGGTCGAACTTCCAGAGAGGAGTCCCAGTATCACCATCCAGTGCGGTGATCAGATTCTCTGGTGTGCATGAATACAGCACGTTGCCAATCTGCAACGGCGTGTTTTCGTCTACGCCTGCACCAGCCCCGGTCGTTCTGCGCCCTGTTCTGTATGTCCAGGCGACCTGTAGGTCCTTGACGTTTTCTGGGGTGATCTGCGTGTAAGGCGCAAACCGGGTACCCGATGCGCTGCGACCATAGTATTCCCAATTTTCAGGCGTATCGGCAGTAGGTTCCTTCGGCTCGGATGCCTTCGACGCGACCACAGGATTTGAGATCGCACCGTGAGGGTAAAACGCAGCAATAAAGGTGGCGATCAACGCGGCAAACACCGCAAAGCCCAACCGGTTAGCCACGCGCCGAGTCGTCAGGGATGTACCCGGGAACGTCGCGCCCACCCACAAACTAAGTGTCAGGATAATGGCTGGAACGACAAGGCGTGGCAGCAGTTCCCAATAACTGAACTGACCTACCTCATAAAATGCCCAGACGCATGTAGCAAGGAAAATAAGTGCCGAAAATATAATGCTGAAACGTTTACGCCATAACAATAACGGGGCGAGTAGCAAATAAGCCAACCCGGCTATTAGATAATAACTTGATCCGTCCAGGGCCAATAACATGACCCCGCCGTATATCAATGTCACTGCAACAGCAAAAACGAAGAGGGAAAATATTATTCTCGCGAGCGAGCTGATTGCCCGTCTTTTAGGGGGTGATTGATGGTCATCCGTCATTTTCATGAATGCTCTATGGGTGAATACAAAACTGTTCGTCGTCGGTGCGAACAGCCCGGCCGAATGATCGATTCGGACGTAATTGGTTGGGCGTAAATCCTCTGGCACCTCGTCAATCAAGCGTTAAAGCGCTGAAAAACCAGGTCGTTACCCGGTGAGTCGGATGCTGAACGCGCAGTTGCACACAAAGGACTGAAGGTTCTACGAAACCTGGAGCGGAGCATCAGTGCTCTACAGGGTTGGATTTTGTGACTTTGTTTGCGCTAGCAGGCTAATTTTAATCGGATGATGTCTCGGATAAATCCAGCGCATTGGAAAACAATATTGATGAAACAGTAACAATCAAGTAGTCGTGAGCGACTCAATAGGTGCAGAACGTCATCGGTGCTGGGTGGCCAACGAGCAATGAGTCATAGGCACGATGAGCAGATCTGTTGAGTCATCGCTTCAGGTTCGTGCCTGTTAGTTCAAGAGCTGGCATTCAGGCGAATTGTTACGAACGCACCAACAATGTTTCTTGCAGAGTTGGATGTATTCCAAAAAAGCTAATGCTTACACTTAAGCGTTGCTACTAACGTCAAGCGGCGTTATCCAATCCAGTCCTTACACCCTGACGCAAGCAGCATAAGGCTACTTGCTAAACAGCCTTGATCATCTGCGTTTTTTCAACGGAGCACCTTTCGAATGTTTTTTTCTTTCCGCGCGCTGCTGAGTACCAGCCTGTGCAGCGGTTTGTCGTTCTGTATGTTGGCCCCTGCTTCAGCGTTGGCGGATTCTACGGACTTGATGAGTCGCTCAACACTCACCGGCGATTGGGGAGGGGAGCGACAGAAGCTGGTCGACAAGGGGATTAAGCTGACGGGTGAATACAGCTCCGAGACGATTTCGAACCTGCACGGCGGGATAAAACGCGGCACTCGCTATGCGCAACAAATACGCATTGGCGCGCAGTTTGATCTGAGCAAGTTACTCGACACTCCGGATGCTGGCGTGGTGCAGATCATTATCAATGACCGTCGTGGCCACAGCGCCACGGAAGATTTGCTCGGTAACCGCTTATCAGCTCAGGAAAACTATGGGGGTGAATACACCCGGCTGACCGAGTTCAGCTATCAACGCAATCTGTTTTCCAAAGACCTGTCGGCCAAGGTTGGATATATGGTCATGGGCACCGAATTTGGGGGGATGCCCATCCTGACCAACTTTGTGAGCGCCGGTTTTTGTGCACACCCGTTAACCATGTCCAGCGGCAGTGGATGGGGTAACTATCCGACGGCACACTGGGGGGGAGAACTGCGTTACGACGTTAACCCGTCTCTAACGCTGCAAACCGCTGTGTTCCAAGTCAACCCGGAGCACAACGCACGCCCTTCTGAAGCGTTTTCCATGCCCAGCAACGGCACCACCGGGGCTATTTTGCCACTGGAGGCGATTTTCAATAATCATGCCTTTCTGGATGGTCAGTACAAAGTCGGTTGGTATTACGACACGTCCAATTACCAGAAAATTGGCAGCACAGAAAAGAGCAGTAACCGTACCGGGGCTTACGTGTTGTTTGATCAGGCCATCTGGAAGGACGAGCAAGACCCTGAAAGCGTATTGCGCCTTTTCGGGCAAGCGGCCACCAGTAACGCTGCGACTTCACCGATGCGTCGTTGGTATTCGGTGGGTCTGGTCAAGCAGAAGCCCTTTGCAAACCGCCCCAAAGATACTATCGCCTTTGGTTATGGCCGCGCCGTGATCAATTCGCGCACGCGCGATGAGCAAGAAGCGGCTGCAATCAATTTTGGGGAGTCAGACATGATCGCCAGCCTCGACAACGGCGAGCAGATGCTTGAACTCAACTATGGCGCGCAAGTCACGCCCTGGCTGCTGGTGCGACCGGACATGCAGTACTACATCGAACCGGGCGCGTTCTTCGGTAAAAAAAGAGGAAACGCATTGGCTGTAGGACTACAGATCAAAGCGACTTTTTAACAGACGGGCTGGCGCTTTGTGCGTTACGAACCTGAAAGCGCAGGCTATTAAGCGATCTCCGCGACTCAGGCAAGCACACATTGCCCATTGACCATGCGCCACAGTTCGAGCGGATTGCCCTCCTGTAGCGCTTCAGGCATCAAGGCCGCAGGCAGGTCCTGATAACACACCGGCCGCAAGAACCTGTCGATGGCGCTGGCGCCGACGGCGCTACTTCGACTGTCCGAACTGGCCGGGAACGGGCCGCCATGCACCATCGCGTGAGAGACCTCGACGTTGTTCGGATAACCGTTCACCAGGATGCGGCCCGCCTTGCGCTCAAGGATGGGCAGCAGCTTTCGGGCCAGCCCATGATCAGCGTCATCCAATTGCATTGTCGCCGTCAGCTGTCCTGACAGGTGCTCGGCCACCGCCAGCATTTCATCTTCGTTCTTGCAGGCGACGATCAGCGAGCTGGGGCCGAATGTTTCGTCGCCAAGCCGTTCTGTTGTGAGAAAGGTGGCTGCATCGGTTACGAACACTGTGGCCTGCGCGGCACTTGGCTTTTCTGCAGGGCACCCTTGGCCCAGCGTTGTAATACCGCTGATGTTGCCTGTCTCCTCGATCCCTGCGAGGTAGGCATGATGAATCCCCGGCGTCAGCATGGTTGCTGCCGCCTTTTTGTGCAGGGCGTCCAGGGCCGTGCTGCAAAACTGGGTCAGTGGCTGACCTTCCAGGGCAATCACCAAGCCTGGATTTGTACACAATTGGCCGGCACTCATCGTCAGAGCCTCAACGAATCCACGGCCGATTTCGCTGGCGCGCATCGACAGCGCATGCGGCAACAGGAACACGGGATTGATGCAGCTCATTTCGGCGTACACCGGAATCGGTTCGCTGCGTTGCGCCGCGGTACGCATCAGCGCCAGACCGCCTTGTCGCGAACCCGTGAAGGCGACTGCCTTGATCGCGGGATGGCTGACCAGGGACTGGCCGAACGGATGACT
The DNA here is from genome assembly GCF_009600035.1 of Pseudomonas sp. FSL R10-2964. NCBI lineage: Bacteria > Pseudomonadati > Pseudomonadota > Gammaproteobacteria > Pseudomonadales > Pseudomonadaceae > Pseudomonas > Pseudomonas sp. FSL R10-2964. Next base: position 46,339 of record NZ_WIWH01000017.1, read on the forward strand.
GTCGCCAATGAGCAGGGAAAACACGCCCTCTGGCAAGTTGTGGGCAGCGGCTGCCTGTTGAATCACCTGGCCTACCAGTTCAGACGTACCCAGGTGAGCCTCGTGTGCCTTGACCACTATCGGGCAGCCAGCGGCCAGGGCAGCGGCGCTGTCGCCGCCGGCAACCGAAAACGCCAGGGGAAAATTGCTTGCACCAAATACAGCCACTGGGCCGAGCGCGATTTTGTGCAGCCTCAGGTCGGGGCGAGCAGGGATGCGTGTCGGCAATGCGCAGTCGAGGGTGGCGCCGAGGTAGTGGCCGTCGCGCACCACCTGGGCAAAGAGTCGCAACTGGCTCACGGTGCGACCCCGTTCGATGATCAGGCGCGCTGCAGGCAATCCGGTTTCGAGGGAGGCGCGCCCGATCAGCGTGACCCCCAACGCCAGGATGCCGGTGGCGATCGCTTCCAGAAACTGAGCACGCTGTTCTGCCGTGGTCGCGCGATAGCGATCGCAAGCCTGCTGCGCCAGCGTGCAAGCCTGGTCAATGTCAGCGATACCGCCGACGCCGAAGTCAGGGCCCAGCGTTTCATGGGTGGCAGGGTTGATTGCAGACAGCAATCCTTTGTCGCCAAGTACTGCCGACTGGCCGATGAGCATTTTGCCGGTAATCATCATGTGTCCTATAGCTTGCTGTGCCATCGTCAGGCTCGATTTTCTTGGATTTGGACTGCGCAGGAGGTTGGTTCTATGTATAGCGGTAGCGGCCCAGCACAGCCTGCGGGTCCATTAAAAGCTGCATAGCCCTGCTGATTTCCTGCACCTCTGGGGGCGTGTACTTGCCGTAATAAGCTGCATTCACAGGCCCGACGCCATGCTCTGCACTGAAGCAGCCGCCGTTTTCGGTCACCAGCTTATAGATGCCGCTACGCACAGCGACGACCTTGGCGATGCCGTACTGGCTGATGTGGGCGTGCGGCACCAGCACAATCAAATGGCAGCCGCCGTCGGCAAAATGGCCGAAATCGTAAAGCTGTAGCAGCGGATGTTCGCGCTGTAACCACTGTGCAGCCTGATCACGGAAAGCGACCAAGCGTGAGCGCGAAAACGCTACGTCGAACGACAGTGGGATACCTTCCTTGGCGATGGCCAGCGGCAGGTTGTCTCGCAGTGGCCAAAAGCTGCTGGTATTTCCAAAGGCGGCGTCGAGAATTCGGCCGCTTTCATACAGCGCTTCCAGCACCTGTTCGGTTCGTTGCGCAAAAAGGCTGTGCAAGCCAGGCATGCTGCTGGCGATCTCAATCAGGGCGTAGCAGCTTGCCGACGATTGGCCGAACGGGTGGCGCAGCGTGGGGAAGTTGCGCAACGTAATGGCGAGCGCCGCCTCGGAGATCACTTCGAACGCGCACAGCAGATCGCCAAATTGAAGTTCGAAAGCCTGCAACACCTCAAGCGCTGTCCCATGGTCAGGCAAGGCCACAAACACGCTTTGCGTCGACTGGTCGATGCGTTTGAGCTCAAGCGTCGCCGCCGTAATGATGCCGAAGGCGCCACCGGTGCCGACAAACAACTGCTTAAGGTCAAGCCCGGTATTGTTCTTGCGCAGCGGTGCGAGGAGTTGCACCACGGTGCCGTCGCCATCGGCCAGCACCACTTCGATACCGAGCAGGTTATGGCGCACGTCGCCATGCTTGAGCAAGCGGCTGCCGCCGGCATTGGCGCCAATTAATCCGCCTATGGCCGGGTCGCTGCCGATATCAATAGGGAAATACAGCGAATGGGTTTCCAGTGTGCGATTCAGTGCTGACAAGAGCGTGCCGGCTTCGACAATCACCGTGCGGTTCAAGGGATCAATCTCGCGCACTTGGCGCATGCGCGAAAGTGAGACGATCACTTGCTTGCCGGAGTTGTCGGTGACGGCACCGCCCACCAATCCGCTGCGGTTGCCTTGGGCGACCAGCCGTATGCGATGGCGCACCGCCATGCGCATAAGCGCGCTGACAGCGTGGGTATCGCACGGGATGACGACCGCCGCCGCTTTGCCGCGGCAATGAGCAACGTCGATTTCATAGGGGGCACAGTCCGCCCCGGTCAGCAGCGACGCCTGCCCCAGAACTTCGGCGACTTCGGCCAGAAACGCGTCGAGTCCCGAGGCTTGTCGGTCCACGGTATGTTCCAGGTCGCTCATTGCGCCGCCACCATGCGTTTGAGCAACTGGCTGCGTACCAGCACCAGTGCGACGACCGGCAATACGCCTCCCAGCAGCGTGTTATGGCGAAAAGCCAGTGACACCGCGACGGCGATGGCAGCGCCAATCAGCAACATCACAGAGAGTTTTCGGACCAAAGCCTGGTCGTTGCTGGTTTCGCCGATAAAGCCGAGTGGAGAAAACCGGGTGGCACCCATGCCAATCACCAATACGCACGCCAGCACGGGAGCAGCACCCAGCTCCTGCCCCCACACTTGCAACGCAGCGGTAGAGACCGAAGCCAACAGGGCGCCAATCATCAGGTACAGGTCGACGCCCATTGCGATCCAATGGCCAGGGCGGTAATTGAACAGCCAGAACAGGTGCGCAATGCTGAGAATACCGCTGAGCACATACGCGGTATCCCAGCGTACGCCTGCCTCACCCGGGCCGAAACGGCCATACAGCAGGAACACGATGACCGGAATGAATGCGCTGGCATTCGACAAATAGGCACGGCCTAGCTTGCTGATAGACATGCGGGTTTCCTTGGATAGAGATGCAATGAAATGCCTGAGTCCCGGGCTTAACTCTTGTGCCAGCGGAACATTAAGGTGGCTGCGGTGAGAAACAACGTGGTCCAGCCTGCCATGGCCAACAAGGGCAGCCACAGCGAAGGCAAGGGCGCTCCTTCGAGCAGCACTTGGCGCAGTACCGAGACAAACTGGTTGATCGGAATCACCGAGAGAATGCTTTTGATCCAGGCTGGCGCATCGTTCAACGGGATGGTCAGGTTGCCGAAGAACAGGGCCGGGTAATGGATCAGATGGCACAGCAATTCGGTTTCCTTGACCGAGGAGGTGCGACTGGCCAGCAGGGTGCCGAGGCTCAGCAACATGGCGCCGCCCAGCAGAATGACCGGCAACGCACGCATGGACTGCACGCTCCACAGCGAGATATCAATGCCGTACCCGTACCGCGCCACCAGCAGCAAGGTGCCGACAGAAATCAGCATCATGAGCACCCGCGACACGAGAATAGAGGCCAGAAAGACCAGCTTCGGCACTGGAAAGCAGGCGTAGATCTTGAGTGCATTATGTTCACGCAAGCTTGCAATCGATAAGGCGGTGGACATGATGCCGAGTGACATCAAACAGATGACCAGAATGCCGGTTGTAAAGAACTGGCCGTAGTCGAAGGGCTTGGCACCGGAGGCCGTATCCTCGAAACGCACCAGGTCTGTTGAGACGATGCCGCGTCTGGCCGCTGAACACCTGACCGCGGCGATCTCGATCACGCGCGCTGCGGCGCGTACCGCCAGCTGACCCTTGAAGTCATAGTGCACCTGCAACGGTTCGTCGCCGGCCGCAAAGACGATGCGTACCGTGTCTGCTGCGATGGGGGCAGTGCTGCTGACGGTTGAAAAATTGGCCTTTACCGGATCTCCGCCAGCAAATGCCTGCTGGATTGCTAGCTGGCAACTGGTGTCCGAACTGGCCTGGGCGTCAGCCTCCAGAAACTGGATATTTACCGTACCGAGTGAGCCAGGATGACCGAACGCCATCAGCATCACGGTCAGCAGCAGTATGGGAAAGGCCAGCGCCCAGAACAGCGCCGACTTGCTGCGAAAAAACCCCAGCAGCTCGTTGCGCGTCAATATCGCCAGTATGCTAAACATCCTGTTCTCCCTGGGCGCAGAGGTGCAACATGTCGCGGTAATGGGTGGGGCCGAACTCAAAGTGCTGGAACGCAACATTGCCGATCAGGCGGCGTATCGACTGATCCAGTTCCTGCGTGCCATAGACGCTGATTTCAGTGTTTGATGGCCTCGACAACCGCAACGTGGCGCTTTCGCGTTCCAGTTGGTGATAGATGGCGTTGATATGATCACTGTCGTCCAGCTGCAGATAGGCATGGAAGGCGCCGACCAGGCGGTTCTTCAATGCTTCTTTATCGCCTCGATACTCAACCCCGCCGTTGCACACCCACACCACATCGCTTGCGGCATCCAGCTCTTCCTCCGAGTGGCAAATCATGATGATGGTCAGGTCGGCCAGGTCGTAGCGCAGCAGGTGTGCGACGCGCTCGATATACGCTCGGTCGAGCCCGGTAAACGGTTCGTCAAGGATTGCGATTTCCGGGTGGTGTGCCAGCGCCACGAACAAATCGAGCCGCTGTTTCTGGCCGCGTGACAGTGCCCGATAGGGCAGTTTGCGCAGCGCTTCGATATCCAGTGCCTGCGCCACCTGCGGGTCTTGCTTGCCGTACAGGGCCTGATGCAAATCGAGGATTTCCCTGACATTCGACGAGTCTTCATATTCGACCCGCTGCAATTGCACCCCCAACCGCTTGCGGTGCCGGGTGCTTTGCAGAAAACGCGACGCCGTAACCCCCAGAATCTGCGCCTCTTCCAGATGCGCCTGACGGAAGCCGAGCAAGGCTTCGATCAGGGTGGTTTTGCCAGCACCATTGGGGCCAATGATGGCGGTATGTCGACCGCGCCGGAACTGCAGATCGCGGACCTCGAAGTGGAAACTGCCAGCGCTGACCCGGATCAGTTTGGCCGCCGCCGCATAGGGTTCATCAGTGCGCGTAGGTGCCAACTGCACCTCACGGTGCAGGGCAGGTTCGGACAGCCCGTGTGTTTCGTCCGTCAGCAGAATTTGACTGTTCATGTTCAATCGAACAACGCGACTTGGACATCGCGTTTGCCTTTGTAGGGATTGCGGCCATGGGCGACGGCAATGTTATCGATCAACAACATGTCACCGCTGTGCCAGGGAAACGCAATCTCCTGCGCCTCCAAGGCGTCGTATATCGGCGCGATTTCATCCTCAGAGATCGGCGAGCCGTCGCCCAGCCGCACATCGTAAGGGCGTGCCGGTTTGTCCTGATAGGCGTGCTGGATGTAGGCGTAACCCGGCTTGCCGAGGGAGCGGGCGTTGTTGTGTTGGGTCGACAGTTGATTGAACCAGATCGCTTCGCCGGTCAGCGGATGTTTCAACATGGCATCACCGGTATGCGACACCGTGATGCTGCCATCGTCGAGCCACTGGAAATCGAGGTGGGTATCGCGGCACAGCTGTTCCACCTGCTGCGGATCATCAGTCAGGAATGCTTCATCCCAGGGGCGGTGGTATTCGCGCATATGGGTGTTGCGCGGTTCATTCTCGGGCGTGCTGGGGGCGCGGAAATTGCGCAAGTACTGAATGCGCGCGGCGCTGAAGCGTTCGATCAAGTTCGGCGGCAGGCGACGGGTGACGGCTCGCATGTCGCACAGTATGGTTTCGCCGCCTTCTGCGGCGGCCTGTTTGCAGAAGAAAGCCAGTTTCTGTGGGTAGTGGGCCATATAGGCCTTTTCCTGATGCAGACCGATTTTCAGGGTGGCCGGGATGCGTGTCGATTCGTAGACTCTGCCCTCGATGTTCTTGCGTGGCGTGGCGCCGCCGATATAACCGAACGCATGCTCAGGATAGTTTTGCGCAATCGCCTGGAAGTCCGCGTTTTCGCGCAATGGAAAACCCCGGAACAACAGGCAACCGAATGCCAGCAGCATGCTGTCAAAGATTGCCTGGTGCTGGCGATACCACGTCGTAAAAGCCTCGCGGTCATCGCTTAGCGTACTGTCGACAGGCGTTATGACGAGCGGCATGTGCTCCGGCGACAGAAAGCCACACTGTACCCGTGAGCCGCCCAGCATTTCGTTAAAGTGCTCAACCCTATCTAAACGATGATCCATAGCTTTTTCCCCGACGAGTTGCGTATCAAGCCAGCAAAGGCTTTTTGATGAGGATTTCGAAACCCAGTGCGCCCATGCCGGAACTTGGGCTGGTCACTACCGTGCAATGGTCCAGACCCGCTTCGATGACCAGCGCGCGCGCTTCTTCCAGGGTGACTTTTTCTTCAACATGGGTCGGTGGATAACCCACTGAAGCGCGCATTTGAGTGAACTTCTCCAGCAAGTCGGGGGCGACGTCGCGGCGCATGTCGTGCACCAGGCCAACCCCGCCCGGCTGCAATACGCGATACATCTCCGTCAGGCTTTTCAGCTTGTCCGGCAAGTGATGCAAGGTGGCACGGCTGACCGCCATGGTCAGGCTGTTGTCGGCGAAGGGCAGGTCCAGGGCGTCGCCGACCTTGAGTTCGATGGTATCGCTCAGGCCTAGCGCTTCGATGCGCGGTCGGCCACCTTCGAGCATGGTTTCATCCAGATCCAGGCCGATGAAATGCCAGCCCTTCAGGACGGGGTCGGCGGCCAACCGCACCGGGACCACGACGGTGGCGGTGCCGATATCGACCAGGGCGCCCGGCGGCAAGTCGCGGGCAATCTGGCGGATGCGGGTGACGAACAACACATCCCAGGGTTCCAGTGCTTGCGAGGCAAAGCGGTCGTACTCGTCAGCAGGGCGTAGATTTTTCAATAACATGGATACGTTCTCGTCTTGGTTAGCGTTAGAAGAAGATTCAACGTTGAACTAGCCAGTGCGTGTGGCTCATTTCTTGTCTCACAGCCACCCCACTGGAACGGTGGCCAACAACTTGCGCGCGGCTTTGCTGTTGACACCGAAAGCAGGGCGATCGCGTCGCTCGATGGCATGCGCGACCATGGCCGCGACCCGGCCACAGAGCCCCAGGCCGACACCCCAACGGGCTTGGGTCACGCCGAGATCGAGCAGGGCTGCGGCGGTAATGAAATCAATATTCGGACGTAGGCCTTTGCGCTCAAGAACGTGGGCACAGACAACGTCGTAAATCTCCAGATAGCGCCCCCCGAAACCCCATTGGGAAAACAGGGCCCTGATGTGCGGCGGTCGTGGGTCCTGCACAAACAGCGGATGGCCAAAGCCAAACAACAGGTTGCCCGGCTGATCCAGCACGAGGTCGACCGCTTGCCGTATGTCAGCAGGGCTGGCTTGCGCACTGATGGTCTTGAGCCAGGTCATCGCTTCTTCTGCTGCGCCGACATGGTTCGGTCCGCTGGCCATGAAACCGGCCGCCACGGCCTGGGCAAGGGTGACACCGGTGCCGATGGCGGTACGGGGTACCAGCACCGTCGGCGTGATGTAGCCGAAACCGGCGTGCCAGGCCACCAGCAGGGCATCAACGACACGAATGGCTAATGGGTCGATATCGGTCGCGCCCATTGACGTCAACACGACCTCGGCGTGATGCGTCGATGCTGCGCCGGGGGCGCTATAACCGAGCGCCGTTTGCAGAAAGTGCGGCGTTGAAGCAACGCTGACCAGGCCCTCGATAAAATCCTGATGCGTAGGCAAGTCGCGAACGGTGGCTTCGATCAGGACAATATGTTCCAGCGCTGCCAGATCACCGAGAAGGCCGCAGGCGGCGGCCTGAACGATGCCGGCACCGCTGTCGGCCACGGCTTCGATGCCACGTCGATAGGCAGGCTCCGCCGACAGGTGGCTGGCAATGCGCACCAGAAGGGCGTCAACGGCCTGGCTCTCAGCAGGGGTCGGCAGGCTGCCAAACCACGCCAGCCATAGCGCTGTGGGGAAGTCGACAATGCCGATCAGGTCATTGAGGTTGCGACCCCTGACCCACAGCCCTTCATTAGGCTCAATCGTGGCGCCGTCGATATTGGTACCGCGATACAGGGTGCGTGGTCCGCCAAACAGGCTCTGCGGCGGTGTGGGTATCAGCGTGTCGGCCTGTGCCAACTCATCAAGCGCAATGCCGCAGTGGGCGACCAGCAGGTTTTCTATTGTGTGTGCGTGTTGCGTGACCGTCGGCAGGATATTGGCGAAAAAATAATGGGCGGTTTTGACCTTGCCACGGTAAAAAGCGGCTTCTTCGGCACTCAGTGGCTCGCGCAACTGACGCTCGGCCAGGCAGGCCGATTCAAGCAAGACCCAGGCGCTGGCGGTGAGACCGAGCATTTCCAGGAAGCGGGTATAGAACTGGCTGGTTTCGTGTGTGCGGCCTTCACGCACGTGCTCATTGATACGGGTTAGCGCCTGCTCCACGGCAACCATGGCGTTTTCCAGCGCCGGGAATTGGTCGTGCAGCTCAGAACCGACACCCGTTGTGTTGTTCAAGAAAGCATCCAGCTCTTCGCGCAGAAACTTGATCAGGCGTGAGTTCCTGCCAAAACCGAGCTTGTCGCGCACCAGGTCCTGGGACTGGATGTAGTTGGTCCCTTCCCAGATCGACAGGATTTTCACGTCGCGCGCATTTTGCTCGACAGGGTAAGCATCGGTGTAGCCGATACCGCCATGCACTTGTATCGCCAGTTCGCAGATTTTCCAGGCCTGGTCCGAGACGAACGCCTTGCACACCGGCGTGAACAGCAGCACCAGCTTGCGGTATTTTTCGACCTGGGCTTCGTCCAGTACCGGCTCGGCTTCCAGGGCAAATGCCTGGGTCGATGCGCCGGTCAACTTACCGAGCAGGCCACGGCAACCTTCTACCCGGGCCTTCATTTCCAGCAGCATGCGCTGCACGTCGGCGTGTTCGATGATAGCCACAGGCGGGGCGCTGGCATCGGAGGTGCGACTGATTGCACGGCCCTGGAACCGTTTGCCGGCGAAATCGACTGAATGCAGATAAGCGCTGGAAGCCAGGCCCAAGCCGATAATTGCCGTGCTCATACGGGCCTGGTTCATCAAGGGCACCAGTTGCAGCAATCCGGCATTCTTGCGGTCGCCCAGCAGTACGGCGCGGGTGGTGCCGGTTCGACCAAACACCAGTTGGGTATTGGCGCAGCCCTTCAATCCCATCTTGCGCAGCAATGAAGTGCACTCGACATGGTTGTCTTCCAGCTCGCCCGTTTCGGGATTAGGCCAGAAGCGCGGCACCAGCAGGCAGGACAGCGAGTAGGAGGTCGAGGTGGTGGTATTGATGCGGCCCAGGACAAAGTAAACGGTGTTTTCGGTCAGCGTATGCATGCCCGCCGAGATGTAGACCTTTTCGCCGCTGACGGCGTATTCGCCGTTTTCAAGGGGTTTTGCGACAGTGGTGACCGCTGTCAGGTCGCTGCCGGCCTGCTGCTCGGTGGCGCAGAAACAAGCGTCCCAGTCGTAGCGCTGAAGCTTGCGCAGGTACGTTGCCTTTTGCGCTGCGGTAGCGTGCAGCTTCAACAGCTTGATGGCCGGAAAATTGAAGCCGCCGTAGGTCATGAACGCCGGATTGGCGCCCATGAACATTTCCTGGATGGTTTGCCGGATCAGGGGTGGCAAGGCCGGTTGCTGGGATTCGCTGTCGATGCCCAGCACCTGAATCCACTCTTCCTTATAGCGCTGCCAAAGTCCGTGGAACTCTTTGGGGATTTCGACCTTGCCGTTTTCCAGCAAGTGGCATTCCTGTCGGTCGGAGGCTTGATAGGCCTTGCCTAACTCATAAGCGAACGCCCTGGCGCGCTCCAGCAAGGCATCGTAGTAGGTACGATTTTTGTCGTTGAACGGCGCCCGTGTGAGAAAATTCTGGTCGGTTTTATGCAGTTCCCACAAAAAAAAGCGAAGCTCACGCAGGCTGACTTTATAAGCAGACATAGGTTTTCCTGATTAATAAGCGGTGTGTATCTGGGTTCAGGCGCCAGCCTGGATCTCGGCCACAATGGCGCCAGCGGTGCCACACAGCGCCGCATCCCAAAACAGGGCGGTGGCTGTTTTACCCTGAGGCAGGGTGGCGCGCAGGCGCATAAGCGACAGCAAGGGGGCCGCGCTCGAGTGGTGCGCGCGGGCACCGAGTTCGAAATGTCGCTCTTGTGCAATGCCCAGTTCGCGACTGACGCCCAAGGTGAAGCTGTCGCTGAATCCGGCCGGTAATACCCAATCGATATCACTGGCTTTCAGGCCGGAACGTTCGATTGCCGTTTGCGCTGCGTTCACCGCCATCGGATGCAGGCGCTCAGCCAGAGCGGCAGGGGTCAGCCCCCAGGGGTTGTCAATGGCCGCGCCATAGTGCACCGCCGAGGCGCGTATCGCCCCCCAGCCAGGCGTCGTCTGAGCGTCGCCATCGAGCAAGATGGCGGCTGCGCCGTCGCCGTACACAACCAGATCCCCCCAGGCGCGAAAGAAGGGGTAGAGCCACTTATCGGACGCCACCAGCAGCACCTTGCCGCCGAGACTGACCAGCGCTTCGATCATGGTCAGTGCGTTGAACACGCCGCAAGTACCCGATTGGCCGATGGCGAACGGCAACGCGTTGGGCAAGCCCAGTGCATGCTGGATACGGCCTGCGACCGACTCATTAATGCGTTGGTTAAGGGCGCTATTGGTCACCACAATATGGGTCACCTGTGCCAGCGTTTCTGCCGGAACCTGTTGACGCAATCGCGTGACCGCTTCCAGTGCCAGGTCGGCGCAGCTTTGCAAGGGTGGCGCTACCGGCAGGGCGATGCTCGCCGTGGGAAGCAGTCGACGCTCTTCTTCGGCGTCGATCCTGCCTTTGCCACGAGGCATGGAAAAGACCGCCGACTTGTACAACAGATGGCCATAGCCGATGTTTTTTTCCTGAGCTTGTACCGCCCGGAAAGGGGTCGTATCGGGGACGTGAGAAGCGATAGCGCGGATTCGAAGCATGAGGCTATTCCGTGACCGTAAGTGAGGTGGAGAAAAACTCGGAAAACTGCTGCTTCAGCTGCTTTCGGTCGATCTTGCCGTTCGGATTGCGCGGTAAAGGCGAGTCATGGAAGGACACATGCAACGGCACCATATAGGTCGGCAGTTTGTCCCGGCACAGCTTGATCAGTGCCTGGGCGCTGGTTTGTATCTGCGGATGGGCGAACAGGCTGATGATGATGGCTTCGCCCTGTTGCGGATGCGGTACACCAAACGCTGCCGCCTCGGTCACGTCATCCACGGCAAAGAGGATTTCTTCGACTTCGGTGGGGCTGACGCGATAACCGGAGGTCTTGATCATGTCGTCGCTGCGCGCAACGAAATACAGATAATCGTCGCTGTCGCGGTAGACGATATCGCCCGACCAGACCGCTGTTTCGGTACGCGAAATCTGCTGGTCCGGGTGTAACCAGGGACGAAAGCGTTGAGCGGTCAGTTCTGGATCATTCCAGTACCCGAGCGTGACGAACGCCCCGCGGTGCACCAATTCACCGTGCTCTCCAGCGGCACATTCGCTGCCGTCCTGGCGCATCACGCGAATATCAGCATTGGGGACCGCCTTGCCGATGGAGTCGGGCCGTGTGACGGCCGCTTCCGGCGCCAGGTAGGTGGAGCGGAAAGCCTCGGTCAAGCCGTACATCAGGTAGGGCAGCGCATTGGGAAATGCGGTTTTGAGTTTTTCCAGCAAAGGCGGTGGCATATGCCCGCCGGTATTGGCGAAGCAGCGAATGCGAGCGCCGGCAGGCTGCGGCCATTGCACTGACGCCAGTTGCATCCACAGTGGCGGCACGCCGGTAATCACGGTGACGCCATGGGCTTCACAGAACGTCGGGACTTCACCCGCTTGCAGGAAATCCAGCGGGGCGTAGCAAGCACCGCTGACCAGCGCCGTGGTCAGCTGACTGAACCCGGCATCGAAGCTCAGCGGCAATACGCCCAGGATGACGTCATCGGCCCGCAAGCGCAGATAGTGAGCGACGCTATAGGCGCCAGACACCAGGTTACGTTGCGACAGCACCACGCCTTTGGGCCGTCCCGTAGAGCCGGAGGTGTACAAAATGGCCGCAGGATCACTGTCTGTGACGGCGGCGTATGCGTTGACAAACGCCGCATCGGTCAGCGTGTTCAGGGTCTCGGACTGTAGTTTTTCCAGTTGCCAGGTATCGAGTTCGATGTCATTCAACGCCGCCTCGATGCGTCTTAGGCGTGCCCCCGTACTGATGAGCAAGCGAGCACCGCTGTCCAGCAGGATATGGCGAACCTGTTGCTCTTTGAGCTGAGGGTTGATGGGCACCAGGATCGCACCCCGGGCATTGATTGCCAGGAACATGACGACGGTTTCGTACTGCTTGCCCGTATAGACCGCAACGCGTTCGCCCGCTTGCACGCCGCTATCGGCCAGCCTCTTTGCCGCCAGGCGCACGTCCTCCAGCAATTGGGAATAAGTCGCCATCTTTGCGCCTTGCGCGAACGCACGGCGGTCGCCATGGTGTTGGGCGCTGTCTTTCAACAGGTCGTACAAACTGATGTGGGCGGTCATGGTGACGTCCCTAGGATTGGTGGATATAGGTGTGTGCCGGGCTCTGCGAGAGGAAAGCGCTGACGCTGTACGTCTGGTTGTAGGCGCCGCAGTTGTCGAAGATCACCAGATCGCCCACGCTCGGCGGGGCCGACAGTTCATGACTCCAGCCGATCACGTCGGCGCGGCTGCAGGTGCTGCCAACAAACTGGATCGGCAACGGGGGCGCGTCACCCGGTGCCTGTTGACGCCGCAGCAGGCGCGGCTGCGCGTAGTTCTTCAACATGGCCTCAGTTTTGGCCAGCAGGAAGTTGTGGCTCAGGCCACCGTCGCAGACGGCAACGTAGCGCTCACCCAAGGCTTTGACTGAACGTACGCGGGTCACGAAAGTGCCTGCGCCAGCGAAGACACCGCGCCCGGACTCGTGGACGACCTTGAAGTCTTTTTGCAGCGGCGCAATGCGCTGGCGATAAGCGTCAAACGTCTGCGCCTGGTTGTTGAAGTGCTCGGAGAAACCGCCGCCGACGTTAAGAAACTCAACCGGCATGCCGGTGAGGCGTGCTACTTGTGGCGCGAATGCAGCGAGCGCATGGGCAAGGGCGGCGGCATCGGCACCCTTGTCATCGATGTGAAAGCTATTGGAGCCCGCAAACGTATGGAGGCCGATGATTGGCACGTTGGCCTGGGCCAATGCAACCGTCGTCAGCAAGGCGTCTTGGCGACTCATGCCGAAGTGGTCCGCCGGGTGTTTGCCCGAGCTGACCAGTTGGCCCGCGTTCAAGCGCAAAACCGTTTGCGGCGCGGTCTGTTTGCCGATGACGCGAATCAGTCTCTGCGCCTGCTCCAGGCTGTCGATGATGAACGTGCAGCGTGAGGCCAGGGCCGCGCGCATGAAATCTTCATCCATTGACGGATTGTTCACGTATTTGGGGGTGTTGATGCGACCCGCCACAATATCGAGTTCGCCCAGGCTGGCCAGCTCCACACCGTCGACGAAGGCATGGCCGCAGCGGATCAACAAATCCAGGTTTGGATTGGCCTTGAGCGACACAATCAACGGTGTACTCAGACGCTCGCGTAAATCAGCGTAACGCGCCTGTACGACAGTGGGGTCCAGTACGTAGCAAGGCGTTTTCAGATTCAGCAGCCATTGGTCGGTCGTTGCGTCGTCGCTTCTGACAGGCGCGCAGGCGGTGGTCATGGTCATGTCAATTCACCGGATGAAGGGTCAATGCCGAAAATGAACCGTTGTCCGATTCCGTTATGTTCATCAGGTGCGCCCCGGCATCGACCTTGCTCAAGCCAATATCGGCCAGGTTGATCGCCAGGTCCGAGCCAAAGGAGTGGCCTTTGTTCAGAATGTTGTCGGAGTAGAGCGTGGAGGAGGGAATGGCCATTGCGCCACAGAAGGCTTTCCAGCCAGAGTGGTTGGAGTTGTAAGGCAAAATGCAGGAAAAATCGCTAAGCGCCATGCCACAGTCGGCCACGGCTTCCTTCATGACTTTGCGGGTGTAGTGCCACTCCAGATTGAACATTTCCTTTTTCACCGCGTTGTTGGTCACGGAGCCCAGATACCAGCTGCCGTAATTGCGTACGGCCGTTGCACCGACCCGGTTACGCCGGCTGTTACGGGTCACCAGCAAGCACCCTGCGCCATCACTTAAGATGCTTGCCTGCAACACCCGGAAACGCTCGATAAAGACGCGGTCGGACGACACGATCAGCACCGAGTGCAATTGGCTATGGACATTCATCAAGGCCTTGGCCATCTGAATGGCGACGCTGATCGACGAGCAATTGAGCTGTGCGATCGAGCCGGCCCAGACAGGCTTTATGCCGAATGCCGTGGCCACTTCCATGGGCAGGCTGCGTGGCGCCGGCGGTACGCTGAATAGCCCGGTATGAACATGGATGACCGCACCGATGTCGCTGCCCTTGAAGCCTTGCTCCTCTTGCAGGCGAGCGACAGCGCGCTTGGCCAGTTCGACCTCGTCGATGTCCGGTGACACATGGAAATAACGGCAACCCGCATTGCGGATCATGTCAAAGCGCTCGGCGGGCAACTTATGGTGCTGAGCCCAGTCATTGAGGTCCTGGCGTTCGCCGGGTAACTCGTAAGCGGCGGCTTCAATACCGATCGTGAAGGGGGCGGGGCTGTTTGTTGCCGCAGTAGTTGGGGGCGTCATGACTGTATTCCTGTTAAGCCGGCATTGGCATGGCGGCGTAGTCCAGCACTCTGAGCTTTTCAAAGGCATCGCTTACACGGGGCGTCAGCAAACCCATTTCGCGGATGGTCGGCACCAGCCGCCGGAAAATGGAACGGCGCATGGAGTTGGCCACTTCAGAACTCCTGACCAGGTGGCTGCACTCTTTTTTGGATAAGCCCATCGGCTCCCATATGTCGTCGGCGCACAGGTGTTCGTACAAGGTATAAGCACCTTCAACCACAAACTCTTCGCGCTCCTTGCGTTCAGTTCCGCTCATTTCCTTGTACACACTGCCCAGCGTGATGCGGCCAATGGCGAAATGGCGCGCCTCATCGCGCTGAATGCGCGTCATCAGGTCTTTGATAAAAGGGTCTTTGGTGTAGGCGACCATGCTTTGAAACAGTGACAGCGCAATGCCCTCCACCAGCACTTGCATGCCGAGGTTGGTCATGTCGAGTTTGCTGGTGGTAATGGTGTCTTCCAGCAGGCCTTTGAGCGCCTTGCTCATGGGGTAGCTGATGGGCAGCTTGTTATTCACCAGGCGCCCGAATGCTTCAATATGACGGGCTTCATCGATGATTTGCCCGGCAGCACAGAGGCGAGCCGAGAGGCTTTCTTCTGCCACCGCCAGTTTCGATGCGCAAATCAGGGCAGCCTGTTCACCGTGCAGTACCTGTGACAGGGTCCAGCCTTGCGAGTGATGGCGAATTTCGGCGCGGTTTTTTTCATTCATTTTGTTCCAGACATCGGTGCCGTAGATCAGCAGTGTGCCGTCCGGCATGCCCAGTGGATTGTCCGGGTTGAGCTCGTAGCTCCAATCGATGTCGGTATTGACATCCCACTGGTTGGCCTTGGTTTTCTGATACAGCGCATTCAAGCTGTCATTGCTGAAATCGTAGGTCTGAGACATGTAAGCCTCGACCGAGAAATTCCACTTGATCGGCTCGCCATCATCCAATGTCGGTTTGTGCTCTGTTTGCATGATCACACCTGTACGTGCGTGCATTTCGGTTGAGAGGTGGTGAACGGCTCATGCACAGGAGATGTGTGCACCTGTGCCGCGAAGTAGTCCAGGTCGGGTAAGAACCACTCGGTGATGGCTGGTGTTTGCGCGGTATTCCAGGCTGCGATGTGCAGGAGGTTATCGCCGCCGTCCCACAGGTCGCGGCGAATCTGTTCGGCGCTGATCCAGACCACCGGCGTCTGTAGCTGGCGCGCCCAGAACAAGGCTTCGTTCCATAAATGGGCGCCCATCGTCACGCGTGGATCGAGCAGATTTTTTGGCAACGCAAGGTCGATGGAAGGCATGCGTACCTGCGCCAGGAGAAGCGTCTGCTCACCGCAGCTGTCCCAAATGTACTGGGCCAGCGTGGACAGCAGGGTGTAGTACTGCTGGTTGTTGACCAGCACAGGCGCGGGATTGTCGTGTGCGTACACACTTCGGCGTGCATAGTCTTGCGTTTCGAGCAGTGGCAGGTTGCGAGCCGAACAAGGGATCGCCAGGTTGTAATCGGGGTTACGCTGCAACAGCAGGGAACAGGTTTGCGCGCTCTTCACATTTCACCTTCCAATGCATAGTGCAGATCAGGCGCGAGGGTTATCTGGGCAATCGAAAAATAGCCGTTCATTGCCAGCGAAGAAACGATGCAATCGCTACCCGTGTGCGCGGAACCCGCGCCCAGCTCCCCCAATAGCGAAAGCCAGGGGTCGCTGCCGAATGAATGGCCAAATCGTTGATAATGGTCGGCGTGCACAGAAGAAGTGTCGAAGCACTTGAACAGCGCGCGGCGCGACATCTCTGGAAAAAACGGTACTGCAATGCCTAGACCTGGCCGGCTTTCGGTGAAACTGCGCAGGTTGCGTCCTAATTGCAGCAGCGCATTAGCCTGGCTTGAAGTGCCGATGACCAGCATGTTTTTGGCCTCTGGAATCACGTCAATCACTAACGTACAGATGCCAAAACCGGAATTCCCCCAGCGGTTGTTGCCTAACCAGTAAGTAAAATTGTGGATATCGGTATCGACAATCTGCAGTAACAGCCTGCGACGACCGCTGAACTGAGCCTTCCCCTGGATATATCGCAGGATGAAACCCCAGCCCGTGCATTCATAGGCGTTGGTGACCCAGTCAGGACGGCGCCCATACTGGGTGGCTATCGCCTCCTGGAAATAGCCTGCATGTGGCGAACCGTCTGCCAAAAATTGTGACAGCACGGTAGAGCTCACCACGTAATCGTCGATAGGGCCTGCGTCGCTTGCATAGCGGCAAGCCTCATCGCCTACCCGCTGCCCCAATGCCAACGCTGCATCCTCCAGGCTGACCTGGTGCGATACAAAGGGCGTTTCTGTGCGTCGGTAAGCTAGCGTATGGACCCTGAAAGCCGGAACGGTGCCAAGCGACGGCGTTGATGCAAAGGGCTGCGAGTTCGACATGTTGAGCTTCTGGTATGAGGGTGGCTGGCGATCAGGCGACTTGTTGCTGCTGCAACTGCGAGTCGATTTGCTCCAGAGTGGTGTACTGCGTGATATTGAGTTGTTCAGGGTCAATCGATCCGTAGAGCTGTTCGCAATAGACGATCAGCTCAACCACGTTGAGTGAATCGATACCCAGTTCGCCCAAACCGACATGGGTATCGACGGATTCGATATTGAGAATCTTGGCGGCTTCTTTCTTCAGAAGTTCCAGCGTGTTGAGGGTTTCAGTCGTCATTGGTGCATCTCCTGGGGTTAAAGCGGATTAAAGTGAGTCGGATACGGGCTTGGTTACGCGCATGCTTGCGCGCAATTCGTGATAACAGCGGTAAGAGCTGCCTTCCATTTTGGTAAACGCCAACAGGTCACGCTGGTCGAGAAAACTCGGTACGGCAGAGCGGCTGACCAGATGCAAAAGCAGTTCATTGGAGGCGAATTTCAGTGCCAGCACGCGGTGCACGTCTTCGCTCTCATAGCGGTCGGACAGCGTCTTGGTACGGGCGGCGGCAGCGATGAAGTCGCGTGACGCGCGTTCGTCGGGTGTCAGTTCGAGGCGGCCCTGACTTGCCAGCCAGTCAACATGGGCCATCAGTGCGCGCACCAGGAAAGGCCGTACCGTCGTCAGGTATTTATTGAGTACCGCAGGGCCGCCCACTTTCAGACGATCTTCCTGGGAAACCTGCACCGTGCCCTTGACGTTCCCCAACTGCACGACATCGCCGAGAAAGGGCTCGCCGCAGAGGGTTCGCTTGAGGGTCTTGTATTGCTCGGGCCAGACCAGGAAGGCTGAAGGGAAAAACGAGCCCGGCGTGCGGGCGGCAACGATTGCCATGCCATCAAGGTTGGCGTACATGCCCCATACCTTGTCGATATGCAGCTTGAAACCATCCCCTTCAGGCTGGGCGACAGTGCGCCAGCTAGTGAGGGTAGGGCCGCCGGCATCACTCATCAGAAAACGCAGGGCGCTGCCCGCATCAATGCTGGCGCGCGCCCGTTCGTATTGATCCGGCGTCAGGAACAGCGAAAACAAATGGGCGAAGTTCTGCATGAACGATCGGTAGTGCAACGCCAGACCGTCTTGCTGAATGCGCTCCAGAATATGTTCCAAGTCATGGCTCGGCTGCGACAGGGCCACCGAGGGGCGGTTTAATTGCTCGGCAGGCTCATAGTCTTGCGGTGTCTGCGAAATCAACATATCTGAATCCATCAGTCGCACTGAAGCGCGCGAAATAATATGGATCAAGTGAGCAGGCAGTTCGCCGTATGTCGATAAGCGATGAAGAACCGGTTGTGCACACACATTCAATAATGAATGGCGTGACGAAGCCGTATCCCCACCTTGCGTCAAAGTGTGCATAGTGTGTGATCCGGTATTTGAAAGTTGCAGTGCTTCAGTGTGTCGATGTTATTGGCGTGGTTGTAGATTAACTAACAAGCTGTTCGCGATCGGCCTTGTCTTTGTTGTCCAGTACGGTTTGCAGATAAATAGTTCGGCATTCCAGGCGCTTGAGTTTGTTGCTGGTCGTACGTGGCAAACTTCCGGGTAGCACGAATGTAATGGCGTGGGCACCAAATCCGAACTTCTCACGCAATTGGTTTTGAAGTTGGGTGCGCAGTTCGATAGGGTTATGCTTCGTTTCAAGCTCGATCAGAATCGCCAGGCTCTCGGTTCTCTGTATCTCGTCGTAGATACCGAAGGCCGCTATTGCATTACCCCCGCTGGCCAATAAAGGGTGTGAGGCTATGACGTCTTCAATTTCATGGGGGAAATAATTACTGCCGCGGATAATGATGAGTTCTTTCTTGCGGCCGAGTACAAACAAGTGCTCATCCACTCGATAACCTATATCCCCGGTCGCAAACCAGTCGCCGCTCTGGTAGTGCTCGGTCTGGCCTTCGGCGGGTAAATAGCCGGACATGACCGAAGAACCACGTATGAAAATTTCGCCCACTTCGCGGTCCTTGGCATCGGAACTGTCCAAAGCCCTTACCGCCACTTGCATCCCGTCAATCGGCCGGCCCATCGACAGTACGGTTTCTACCCGCCGACTGTTATCGTCGGCGCGGCGTGCCTGCCAATGATCGATTACCGCGCCGGAGTCGATACGGTCAGGAATCACGTAGGAGAGCGCCTGCTTGTCGTAATCAAAGGTCGTGTTATGCATGGTCACTGCCAGCGTCGATTCCGCCATGCCGTAGCAGGGTTGCAGCGCAGAACGTGAAAGGCCGTGGGGCGAGAATGTCTGTGCAAATTCCCTCAGGCAGGCTTCATCGACCCTTTCGGCGCCGACAAAGATATTGCGCAACTTGCTCAGATCCACCTCTTTCATTGACGCTTCGCGGTAACGGCGAATGCAATACTGCAGGGCGAAAGTCGGCGCCGCCGTGGTGGTTGCGCCAAAGCTGGACATGCGCTTGAGCCAGCCAAGCGGGTTGCGAATAAAACTGGCCGGCTGCATCAATAGCAGCGGTGCCTGGTAATACAGGTTCGACAGTAGCGTCACCAGGCCCATGTCGTGATGCAGCGGCAGCCAGGACGCAGAGGCGTCGCCGCGTTCGACACTGTAGCCAACAACACCGCCGATACCGCGCACATTGGCGATGACATTGCGATGGCTCAGGATGGCGGCCTTGGGGCGACCGGTCGAGCCCGAGGTCAGTTGCACATGATGGCCGCTGTCAGCCTGGCAGCGTTCCACGCGCACTGGAAACCCTGCGCTGGCAGCGAGGCTCACCTCTGCGCTCGTGACCACGCGTACAGGCAGGTTGGAAAGCAAGCGCTGGAGTGCCGGTGTATTGCTTTCGGATGCGATCAGCAGGCGCGGTGCAAACAACTGACAGGCCACATATATCTGATTGCGCGGTGAGTCTGCCATCAATCTTCCAGGCAGCGCGACGGTGCAAGGCAAGGCGCCAATCAACACGCATCCAGTCAGCAGTAACAAGTGATCGATCGATGCCGGCAGGGCAAGAATAACCAGGTCATTACGAACAACCCCCAGTTCAGTCAGGGCTGAAGAGACCGCCAATGCTTGTTGTGCCAACGCTGCATAGGAAATGCTTTTTTCTTCCCCGTTCTCTTCTATAACAGTAATTTGCCGCAGTGCACTTTGCTGTGGATTATCCAAGGCAGACAAAATAGCATCGATCATTGTTTCCAATTTCCGATCTCCGGGAAGTCAATCAAACAAGTCTGTCAAATATTACAAATTCAATACAACGCTCTAGTGAGCATACAAACCTGTAGTGCCCGGTCTGGCGGACTTTATGGGATGGAACAGTGTTTGTAAATCGGTCGGGTGAAAGTTTCATAATCTTTCATGTTCGTTTGTAGTCGGCGCTATTGCCCGGTTCTAAAGCAAGTTTATAGTTGTTTAAGTGTCTAAACACTTGTTACTCGGCGTCGGATGTTTTGTATTTAAGTCGTGCGCGCAGTCGTTTACTTTTGTAGTACGTGTCGACTCTTTAGTTGTGGGAGTGTCTCGAATAAGTCGTTGGTAGTGCGGGGTAAACGTGGTCTTCAAGATCACGTATTTCGGCGCTTCCGGCGTATTCTTATAACGGGCGTACTCGTCGTCCAATGAGTACTTTCTCTCCCGGTTTGGTGTTTGCTGCAGTTACGATGCCTGATCTTCGGGTTACACATTTTGTCTAGTGGTGTATTGAATGGCGGCAGTTTCAGGCAAGCCTCAACCGATTATTTCCCGCGCCTGACGTGTCATTGACTACGCTGTACCTGATCGAAATTACAGACGCGCCCTGTCTCGAACCTAATCCCTTCGATACGGTTGGCCTATCAAGGATGTGCAGGAGGCCCCCGGGTTTGTACAAATTCAAAACAGCGTTTCTGCTTCTTGTCCTGTTGTGCTCGGGCAATGGCATGCTTTTGGCCGCCCCTACGCTGGCCTCTGTGATCAAGGCCGAGGAATCCGATGGCAAGCCTCCCGTGCTGGTGGATGGCGGGCTGCTGGGTGCCTTGGGTGCGGGGATGGACGAGGTTCAAGGTCAGCTCGGCCTGAGTATGCAGTTGCTGGACGCCTGGCGTTTACGCACCGAGCGGGCGGCAGGTGAAGTAGGACAACTGGTCGAGCAGGCATCCACACATCCTTCATGGAGTGGTGTAGGCGACTTTTTCTTGCTGACGGTTATCTGGTCCGGCGTTTTTTTCGGGTTGATGCTCGCAGGAAGATTGCTGGCGCGTTATTTGTGTACCACGCGTTCGATGGTTGACCGGCCACGCATCCAGACGCTGGTGGGTTATGTGGTGCCCTACATGTTGCCTGCGCTGGTCTCGTTGATGCTGGCCCTGTACGCCAGCCGCATGCTGCAAGACACCTTGGGTCGCTCGTTCGGCCTGACCCTGACCTATGCCGGCAGCGCCGGGGTGTTCTGTGTGGCGCTGGTGCTGTCACTGAGTACCTTGTTTGAAACGGGCCACAAGCGCCGCGCGGTGCAGATTATTCGTCAGTACTCGAAACGGGCGCTGTTCTTGATCGGCTTTTTTTCGGCACTGAGCGACGCAATGAGCAGCCCGCAAATTGCGCGGCAAATCGGCGGCAATATCGCCAGTTGTCTGTCGGTATTCGCCGGCCTGCTGGCGTGCGCCATTTTGGGCTGGCTGGTGGTACGGCTGCGGCGGCCCGTGGCTCACCTGATCCGCAATCGGGCCCTGGCACAACGGCTCGGGCAGCCAGCCTTGCAAGAGTCGTTGCGCATTTTTTCGGTACTCTGGTACTGGCCCGTGCTGCTGATGTTGCTGGTGAGCGCGCGCAATTTACTGGGCGTGGGTGAGGGCAGTGAACGTGCCTTGCGCAGTGCATTGCTGACATCAGGCCTGCTGATCGGCACGGTATTTCTGAGCACGATTCTGCACCATTCGTTTCGGGCGCGAACCCAGCATACAGGGGCCTATAAAGAGCGTTTTATCGGTGTGGTTTACGCATTGCTGCGCATTGCCCTGGCCGTGACCTTTATTGAGTTGCTGGCTAAGATCTGGGGTTTCTCGTTGTTGGCCTTTGCTTCCGACAGCAATACCGGCAAGGTCATCAGTGATTCCCTGGGCCATATCCTGTTGATCCTTCTGGTGACCTGGTTGACCTGGGTGGTCCTCGACACGGCCATTCAACAAGCGCTGGAACCGGCCACCAACCGGCGCGGGAGCCATGAGCCCAGTACGCGAATCAAGACCATCCTGCCGCTGGCGCGCAATGCTATCAAAGTGATTCTGGTGGTGATCTGTACCATCACCACCATGGCCAATCTGGGGGTGAACGTCGCGCCCTTCCTGGCTGGCGCCGGGGTGATAGGCCTGGCCATCGGCTTTGGCTCCCAGCAGTTGGTGCAGGACGTGATTACCGGGCTGTTTATCATTATTGAAGACACCATCTCGGTGGGTGACTGGGTGGTGATCGACTCCGCCCATGCCGGCACCGTCGAGGGGTTGACCATCCGAACCCTGCGCCTTCGCGATTCGAGAGGTTTTGTCCACTCGGTGCCTTTTGGTCAGATCAAGGCCGTCATCAACCATTCCCGGCAGTTTGCCTATGCCTTTTTTTCCGTGCAGTTCACCTATGACACCGATATGGACAAAGCGACGGCCCTGATTCGGGAAGCGGGGAGCCAGATCAGCAGCGATCCTCTGCTCAGCCTGAGCCTGCAGGGCTCGCTGACGATCTTTGGCGTCGACAGCATGAACCTCGATGGCGTGACCATAACCGCGCAGTTCCGAACCATGTCCGGGGCGCAGAACACCGTGAGCCGGGCATTCAATGACCGGCTTAAAAAGCTTGTGGATAAGTCGCCGGATGTTCACTTCGCACAGCATTATCCACAGGGGTTTCTGCTGCCCGTGCGGGAGCCGGAACAAACGCTGCCAGCGGACTCCTTGGCGCAACGGTCTACGGTATTACTGACTGATATTCCGCCCAGATCCCAATGAAGGCCTTTTAGCATGAGGCAGTTTGTCAGTGACGGGTGGGCAAGAAACCCGCAAAATGCGGCTATCTTGATTAGGGTCAGCAGCTTTCACGGCTGGTTTTCTGGTATACATCACCGTTCTAAATAGACTGAGCCTGCATACTTTATGCGAATGCGCCTTATGTTATTGGGCGGCGGAAATGCCCTCGGGCAGGCGCTGATTCGTCTGGGTGCCGAGGAAGACATCAATTTCCTAGCCCCGCGCCCGCCGCAAGACGGTTGGGACGCCGCGAGCCTCACGCAACTGCTCGATGACACCCGCCCGGATGCTGTCATCAACCTTGCGTACTACTTCGACTGGTTTCAGGCGCAGACAGTAAGCGAGTCGCGTCTTGCCGCCCAGGAGCGCGCTGTCGAGCGTCTGGCCGAACTGTGCCAGCACCACAGCATCACCTTGTTGCAACCTTCCAGCTATCGGGTTTTCGATGGCTCGCGTGCGACGGCCTACAGCGAAAAGGACGAACCCGTCCCGCTCGGGTTGCGCGGTCAGGCACTGTGGCGTATCGAACAAAGTGTGCGGGCCATTTGCCCGCAACATGTGCTGCTGCGTTTTGGCTGGTTGCTCGATGACAGCCCGGATGGCACCCTCGGGCGGTTTCTGGCCCAGGCCGAAAAACCGGGTGAGTTGTTGATGGCCGATGATCGACGGGGCAACCCGACGCCGGTGGATGATGCTGCGCGGGTGATTATCTCGGTACTCAAGCAGCTCGATTGCGCGGCGCCGCTGTGGGGCACTTACCACTACGCCGGGCACGAAGCGACAACGCCGCTGGCGCTGGGGCAGGCAATCCTGGCCGAGGCCCGTAACCTGCACGAACTGGCAATCGAAGCGCCGACACCCCAGGCGCACGCCGCGCGGCCCGACGCGGCAGAAGAACCCCAGCACGCGGTGCTGGCGTGCAAAAAAATTCTACACACCTTCGGGATCAAGCCTCGCGCCTGGCGTGCGGCGCTCCCCACTTTACTGGACAGGTTTTATCGTCATGGTTGATGCTCCCGTTTTAATCACCGGTGGTGCCGGTTTTATTGGCTCCAACCTGGTAGACGCCTTGTTGGCCAAGGGCTACTCCGTAAGAATTCTCGATGACATGTCCACAGGCAAACGCAGCAACTTGCCAATGGCCAACTCGCGGGTCGAGCTGATTGAAGGTGACGTGGCCGATGCCGCACTGGTTGCCAAAGTCATGGCCGGTTGCAGCGCAGTGGTTCACCTGGCGGCGGTTGCTTCGGTACAAGCCTCGGTAGACGACCCGGTGCGTACTCACCAAAGCAACTTCATCGGCACCCTGAATGTGTGCGAAGCCATGCGCGAAACAGGGATCAAGCGCGTTGTTTTCGCCTCCAGTGCTGCGGTCTACGGCAATAACGGCGAAGGCGAGTCGATTGTCGAAGACACGCCTAAAGCGCCATTGACACCTTATGCCGCCGACAAGTTGTCCAGCGAGTACTACCTGGATTTCTATCGTCGCCAGCACGGTCTGGAGCCGGTGATCTTTCGCTTCTTCAATATCTTTGGCCCGCGCCAGGACCCATCCTCGCCTTATTCGGGCGTGATCAGCATTTTCAGTGAGCGTGCTGAAAAGGGCCTGCCGATCACCATCTTTGGCGATGGCGAACAAACGCGCGACTTCGTGTATGTGGGTGATCTGGTCAAGATTCTGGTGCAAGCCGTCGAAACCGAGAACGCTGAAGCGGGTGCCGTGAACGTAGGCTTGAACAAGGCCACTACACTCAATCAAATGCTGGCAGCGTTGAGCGAAGTGATCGGCGAGTTGCCACCGATCAGCCACGGTCCGGCCCGCTCGGGTGATATCCGCCATTCCCGTGCTGACAATAGCCGTTTGTTGCAACGCTTCACCCTCGGTGAAACCACACCAATGAGTGTCGGGCTGGCACGCCTGCTAGGCCGCTAAGAATCTCCCGCCCACAAAAAAGGCGCCTTTCGAAGGCGCCTTTTTTATGATTGCCGGACTTAGAATTTGTAGCCCAGGCCAACCATGTATACCCATGGGTCCACGTCTACGTTGACCTTGGCACGAGTGCCTGGTGCCACGGCGTTGTTTTCCACAGTGGCGCGGGTGTCGATATCGATATAACGCGCCTGGGCGTTGATCATGATGTTGTCGGTCAGCATGTAGTCAGCACCCAGCTGCCAGGCCATGCCCCAGGAGTTTTTTGCCTTGAAGTTGTCGAACCCTTCGGCGCTGGCACGGCTGCCGACGTGTTCGTCGTAGATCCAGGTGTAGTTGATGCCGGCACCGACGTAAGGCTGGAATGCCGATTTGGTATCCAGTGGGTAGTACACAACGCTCAGGGTTGGCGGCAAGTGTTTGAGGCTACCCAGTTTGCCGTTGGCGGCTGCCAGGCCAGTACCCTTGAGTTTCACGTCATGCTCAAACGGTGTGGCTGCCAGCAGTTCGATACCCACATGGTCGGTGATCATGTAAGCGAAGTTCAGACCCAGTTGCGTGTCGCTGCTCATGGTCGCCTTGCCACCCAGATCAGCACCTGCCAACGGGCCTTGATCAACCTTGACGCTGGAGCTGTCGGCTTTCGGGTTTACCGTGATAGCACCGGCACGCACGATGATGTCGCCTTCCGTGTGCGCGTGGGCAAGAGGGGCGACGACGGCGAGCGCAAGGGCGGCTGCGCTGAGCAAAGACTTGTGCATGGGAGCTCCATTTGGATATTTAAAATTTATATAACCAATGGTAATGAGCGCCCAGGCCTGTTCAGTTGACCCAGCTCAATGAAAGCGTGAAGTTGTGAAAAATTCGTTAATTGCCTAGAGCCCCTTACCCCAACCCTCTCCCGGAGGGAGAGGGAGCTGATGGGTGGCGTTGCGCAAACCTGCTTTTGCTTTCAGTCCCTTCTCCCACTGGGAGAGGGCTAGGGTGAGGGGCCTTTGGGGTTACTCCGGCAATTCATACACCACGATCCGCTGCGCATCCATCTGATACCCCGCATCCGCCAGTTCGCTAGTGCTGGCCTTGACCTGCAGCGCGCCCACGATCCAGTACGGCTGGTACAACTCGTCGAGTTTGACCCCTTCCTTGCTGGTCACGTGCACGATCTGGTTCGACGGCGGTGGCGGTACATGGATGCAGGCACCGAAGTACGGCACCAGCAAAAAGTCCGTGGTGCGCCCGTCTTCGCTGACTTCAAGGGGCACGATATACCCCGGCAGGCGAATCAACTGGCCATCCAGCGCCGGGACCACCGGCGCATTGGGCAAGTCCTGCCTGGCTGCCGGGGCGGCTTCCATATTGCCCATCTGCGAGAGGTCATGCAGGGGCGTCATGTCCGGTGCTTCAGGCGGCGCATCCGCCGGGATCATTTCCGACCAGGTCAGCTCTTTCGGTTCGGCCGCCCACAGCGGCGTCGCAACCAGCAGTAACAGTGCCAGCAGCACGCGAGACATTGCAGACCTTTTCATAAATGTAAGCTCATAAACGAATGGACAGACCATCTGCCAGCGATTGCCGGTAGGCGCGCCAGGCAGGCACGCAGCCCATCAACAGGGCCGCTGCCAGAATACCGCCGAGCAGCGTCCATTCATATTCACTTGGCCACGCCAGTGGCAAATACAACCCGTAGTTCGATTGCACATAGCCTTGCGCGACGGCAATGCACACATACAACAGACCGACACCGGCGATCACTCCGGCGAGTGCCAGAGCCAGTGCTTCGAACACCAGTAACGTGGCGATATGCCAAGGGCGGGCGCCCACAGAGCGCAAGATCGCCATCTCGCGGCGCCGCTCATTGAGGCTGGTCAAGATTGCGGTGAGCATGCCGATCAGTCCGGTCAGTACCACAAACAGCGACACCACAAACAACGCTTTTTCAGCAGTACTCATCAAGCTCCAGAGTTCCTGCAGGGCTACGCCGGGCAAAATCGCCATCATCGGCTCACCGCGAAAATCGTTGATCTCCCGTTGCAGGGCAAAAGTCGAAATTTTGCTGTTCAGGCCCAGCATGAACGCAGTGATGGCCTGGGGGGTTAGGTCCATATTGCGGGCCTGGTCAGCGCTGATACGCCCGGCACCGTGGGCGGGCACGCCGTTATGCCAGTCGATATGGATTGCTTCCATACCGCCCAGGCTGATATGCAGCGTGCGGTCCACCGGGGTACCGGTGCGCGCGAGAATGCCAACCACGGTGAACGGTTTGTCGTCGTGCTTGACCAGGCTGATCGCGGCCACGCCATGAGCCAGCACCAGTTTGTCGCCCAGTTTGTAATGCAGGGCATCGGCGACTTCGGCACCCAGTACCACTTCGAACGGATCGCTGGCAAAAGGACGGCCGCTGGCCAGTTTCAGGTTTTGCTTGTGGCCGTACTGGTAGTGCTCGAAGTACGCCTCGCTGGTGCCCATCACCCGATAGCCGCGGTGCGAGTCGCCCAGGGACATGGGGATGGCCCATTTCACTTTCGGGTTGTTGGCGAAATGTTCAAAGCTGTCCCAACGAATATTGTTGGTGGCATTGCCGATGCGGAACACCGAATACAGCAGCAGATTGACCGAGCCCGAGCGGGCACCCACGATCAGGTCGGTGCCGCTGATGGTACTGGCGAAGCTGGCGCGGGCTTCGGTGCGGACCCGTTCCACGGCCAGCAGCAGGCACACCGACAGGGCAATGGCGAAGGCGGTCAGCAGTGCGGTAAAGCGGCGGTTGGCCAGGCTGGCCAACGCTAGACGAAACAGATACATCTCAGACCTCTACCGACAGGGCGGCGCGATTGAGTTCAGACAACGACAGGTTACGGTCGAACAGAGGGGCCAGGCTTTGATCGTGGCTGACAAACAACAGGCTGGCACCCGCTTCACGGCATTCGGCAAACAGCAGCTGGATAAAGGCTTCGCGAGCGTCCGCGTCCAGCGCTGATGTGGGCTCGTCGGCAATCACCAGTTCGGGCTGACCGATCAGTGCGCGGGCGGCGGCAACACGCTGCTGCTGGCCGATGGATAACGAGTCTGCACGTCGCTCCAGCAGGGCCGGGTCTTTAAGGCCCAGATGGGCCAGCAGGGTTTGCGCGGCGTTATCCACACTGCCGTGGCGTTGCACGGCGCGGCTGGCACGCAGTTTGGAAAAGTGGCAAGGCAGCTCGACGTTCTCGCGAACCGACAAAAATGGCAGCAAATTGAATTGCTGGAAGATATAGCCCGTGTGGTCAACCCGGAAACGGTCACGGGCCCCGGAACCCAGCTCTCCCAGCTCCTGGCCGAGCAAGCGGATGCTGCCGCTGTTGGCTTTTTGCACGCCGCCAAGCAACCCCAGCAAAGTGGTTTTGCCACTGCCACTGGGGCCTTTGAGGAACAGGGTTTCACCTGCTTGCAGGCGAAACGCCGGAATATCCAGTAGCACGGGGTGCCCCGGCCAGCTGAAACTCAGGTCGCTCAGTTCGATAAGTGCTTGGGTCATTGGGGGAGGAGATCGCCTGGGGGTTGGTGGAAGTCTTTCTGTGGGAGCTGTTTAAAACTTCAGCACAGGTGCCTTGGCTGTCACTTCCACGGCTTGCTGACCGCTCGGGCCGATCAGTTGTACCTTGAATTTATGGGTGCCGGGGAATGTCTTGAAAAACTGCGCCAGATCCAGCGCTTTCAAAGCGTCCGGCGTGCTGCAGGTAAACGCATAGTGGGCTTCGATATCGCTGTGGTGGTGCTCGCCCTTGGCGCTGCCTTCTTCCGGCGCCGGTTCGAACAGCGGGCTTTTCAGTTCCTGCGCTTCAGCTGTGCAACCGGCGGCCTTGGGGATGCTGAACAGCACCAGTGGGTCTTCCAGTTGTTTGCGTACCGAGCTGACTTTGGCCTTGTCAGCATCAGTGGTAGCAACGTGTTCAAAGCCCACCAGGTTCATCGACGGGCCATCCAGGTCCAGTTCCAGGGTCTGGCCGTCGAGCGCGACATTCAAGCTGCCTACGCCATGTTCATGGGGCGCCAGGCTGCTGTGTTCATGGTCGTGATCATGATCGTCGGCGGCGTGAACCATCGCCAGCGGCAACAAGGCAAACGGCAAAGCAAGAAGCAAACGGCGCATGGGAGCACTCCAGCAGAAATGTGAAAATATTGTTATGTGATCTTATAACAACTGTTGCGAGAGTTTGCCCGTGTGCTTGGCGTTACGCAAGGCGCGTGGGAGCATGGCTGCAAGAAAATTGAGGAGCACGACGATGGTGCGCATTCGCGGAACGATAGGCGACTGGCCGGTGGATTTGACGGTGGAGCTGGATGAGAGCGACTGGATAAAGCTGGGCGCGCAACTGCACGTCAGTGAAGCACCGATCAGCCAGCCGCCCGCAAAACCTGCGAATCAGGATGATGCCGTGTGGGAAGCCACCAAGGATTTGCTGCGCAAGGCTGGACAGATCAGCGGGCCGGAATTGCTGGGGCAGCTTGAAGCGCTGACCGGCAGCACGGGCGCAGGCAAACGCTTGTTGGTGCGCCTGCGCCATTGTGCCGAGGTGAAAGTGGTTAGCGGTGCTGATTCGCCGATTTACAGCTGGGTTGACGTGGCGTAACAAAAACTCCCGTAGCAACTGCCGAGGGACGAGGCTGCGTTCGGCAGCTACAGGAACACTGCAACTGTGGGAGCGAGCCTGCTCGCGAAGGTCGTTCGCGAGCAGGCTCGCTCCCACAATAGGGCTTGACCTGCAACAGAGTATCTACAGATATGTATCGGGGTTTAGTACAGCGCAGCAAACAGCTTGCGGCGGTAGGTGGTGACCAGCGGGTGATCATTGCCCAGCAGGTCGAACACCTGCAGCAGGGTCTTGTGGGTGATGCCTTCGTTGTAGCTGCGGTTGCGGGTAAACAGTTTCAGTAGCCCGTCCAGTGCGCCTTCATATTGCTGGCGTGCCAGTTGCTGGATTGCCAGTTGATACGCCGCTTCGTCGTCCTGCGGGTTTTGTGCCACGCGGGTCTTCAGGTCAGCCACATCCGGCAAGTCCGCCGCCTGGCGCAAGAACGTCAGTTGCGCCTTGGCGCCCGCCAGCTCGGCCTTGTGCTCGTCGCTCTTGACCGCATCCAGCACCGCTTGTGCTTCAGTCAGCTCGCCACGTTCAGCCAGGCAGCGGCCATACAGGATCAGCGCTTTGGCGTTGCTGTTGTCTTCAGTCAGGATGCTTTTGAGCAAGGCTTCAGCATCGGCAAAACGGCTTTCGGCAAACAGCGCCTGGGCTTGAACCAGCGGGTCTTCAACCGCAGCTTCAGGCATCACCACATGGGGCGCGAGCATGGCACGGATCGCTGATTCCGGCTGGGCTTCCTGGAAACCGTCGACCACTTTGCCGTCCTTGAACAGCACCACGGTGGGCAAGGTCTGAATGCCAATGCGGCCAACAATATCCTGCTCGACATCACAGTTGACCTTGGCCAGCAGCAGTTCGCCCTGATAGTCCTCGGCAATTTGCTCCAGGATCGGCAGCATCACCTTGCAGGGAGCGCACCACTCGGCCCAGAAATCCACCAGTACGGGTTGGTCGAATGAGGCCTGGACCACCAGCCTGTCGAAGTCAGTGGAGGTCACGTCGAAGCTGTAAGAAGGCGTAGGCTGATTCATTTCGTGTCTCGAAGCAGGTAAATAAGAGCAACTATAAAGGCTGGGCGCAGTGGCTGAAAGGCACAGGCTCGCGTTGTGCGTGATACAGGCTGACGTTGCGAAATTCGTGGGGCTCGGCCAGGTCGGGCAGGGTCAGGGCCTTGAGCATGGCCAGTTGCCGATAAAGCGGGTGCTTGAAGTCGCGTACGCGGGAATCGGCTATCAGGGTCTGCTGGCCGCGGCTAGGGAACTGATCCAGCAGCGGCAGGTTTTCTCGGTCGTAGAGCACATCAGCCACCAGGATCAGATCGAACCGGTCCGCCTCGGCAAAAAAATCGCTGGAGTAGCCCAGCGCGACATCGTTGAGCTGGGCATTGGCCCTGCAGGCCGCCAGTGCCAGCGGGTCAAGGTCACAGGCCACCACTTCCAGCGCCCCGGCCCTGGCTGCTGCAATCGCTGCAACGCCCGAACCGGCACCAAAATCCAGAACGCGCTTGCCCTTGACCCACTGCGGTTGCTCGGCCAGAAAGCGTGCGAGCGCCAGCCCGCTGGCCCAGCAAAAGGCCCAGTAGGGAGGTTCGTAGAGAATGCGCCGGGTTTCGTCGGGGGTGAAGGCGAGATCCATATTGTGGGCATCGATCAACCAGAGTTTGAGCGCGGTGCCGGGCAAGTCGGTCGCCACCAGCCGCGCATCACCCAGCAACTCGCTCAACGACTGCTGCAGGCCAAACGGTATATTCATGGTGCTTTGACGAAGGCCAGGGTACCCAGCGCCTGCGTGGTGGGCTGGTTGATGATCCGCGAAGGCAGATGCAGGATCAATTGCCCGGACTGGCTGGCGCGGCCGCGCAGCTCGACCCGCATGCCGGTCGGGAAGGCTTGCGGATTGAAGCGCAGCTTGAAAGGCAGCGCCTGGCTGTTGCCGAGGATCTTGCTGCTGGCCATCAAGCCTTGGGGGCGGCCACGATCGTCAACGATCAGCATGGCCAGCTCGACCTCGGCGCCTGCCGGCACACCGGTCAGCACTCCGCTCAACTCGCGCTGATATGACGGCAGCGGGCCAAGGTCAGCCGGGGCATCGGTTTTTGGCTGCGTCAGCACTTGGGGCTGTGCCGATTTTGGCGGCTCACTGCTACAAGCGACCAGCAAACTGGCAAGGCACAGCAAAACAAGCGTTCGTAGCGGCATACACGGCTCCAGCGGCAGGTCAGTCGGTGTATCAGATTGTGTAAAAGATAGTAGCCCGTCTGTATACCGTAAAGCCTATGGCTTGTCTTGCCAGTGGGATGCGCTAACATGGCGCTCCCCATTTTTGTTGGCTGCCACCATGCACTGTCCCTTCTGCGGTGCCAACGACACTAAAGTCATCGACTCGCGTCTGGTTGCCGAGGGCGACCAGGTGCGCCGCCGGCGTGAATGCCTGGCCTGTGGTGAACGTTTCACCACCTTTGAAACAGCTGAGTTGGTATTACCCCGCCTTATCAAGCAGGACGGCAGCCGCCAGCCGTTCGATGAAGAAAAGCTGCGCGCCGGCATGCAGCGTGCGCTGGAAAAGCGTCCGGTGAGTGTCGAGCGTCTTGAAGCCGCGCTGGCCCGGATCAAGCACAAGCTGCGCGCCACTGGCGAACGCGAAGTCAAATCGCTGGTTGTTGGTGAACTGGTCATGGGCGAGCTGCAAAAGCTCGACGAAGTGGCCTATATCCGCTTTGCCTCGGTCTATCGACGTTTCCAGGACTTGAACGAGTTCCGCGAAGAGATCGACCGTCTTGCCCGTGAGCCTTCCAAAGAATGATCCAGTCCACAGAACAATCGATTTTAGACACCCATTACATGGCGCGGGCCATCGAGCTGGCGCGCATCGGGCTGTACACCACCCACCCCAACCCCCGTGTCGGTTGCGTCATCGTACGTGACGGGCAGATCGTCGGCGAAGGCTGGCACGTGCGCACCGGCGAGCCCCATGCCGAAGTCCACGCCTTGCGCGCGGCCGGTGAGCTGGCGCGGGGCGCCACGGCCTATGTCACCCTTGAGCCGTGCAGCCATCATGGGCACACCCCACCGTGCGCCGAAGGGCTGATTAGCGCAGGTGTGGCGCGTGTGGTTGCAGCCATGCAGGACCCCAACCCGGAAGTTGCCGGGCGTGGCCTCAAGCGTTTGGCCGATGCCGGTATTGAAGTGCGCAGTGGTGTGCTGGAAGCCGATGCCCGGGCGTTGAACCCTGGTTTTCTCAAGCGCATGGAACACGGCCTGCCGTTTGTACGGGTCAAAATGGCCATGAGCCTTGATGGCCGCACCGCGATGGCCAACGGCGAAAGCCAGTGGATCACCGGGCCAGAAGCGCGCTCGGCGGTGCAGCGCTTGCGGGCCCAGGCCAGTGTGGTGCTGACGGGTGCGGATACCGTGCTGGCCGATGGCGCCCGCCTGACCGTGCGCGGCCCTGAACTGGGCCTGAGCCCCGAGCTGACCGCGCTGGCGCTCAGTCGTCCGCCGTTGCGGGTGTTGATCGACGGGCGTTTGCGGGTGCCGCTGGATGCACCGTTCTTCAAGGCCGGGCCAGCGCTGGTTGCCACCTGCGTGCCGCCTGCCGAGCAATACCGTACCGGGCCCGAGTGCCTGGTGATCCACGGCGCCAATGGCCAGGTCGACCTGCGCAAGTTGTTGCAGGCGCTGGCCGCCCGCGGCGTCAACGAAGTGCTGGTGGAGGCCGGGCCGCGTCTGGCGGGGGCTTTTGCCGAGCAGGGGTTGGTGGATGAATACCAGATATTTGTCGCGGCCAAGTTTTTGGGCTCTACGGCGCGGCCATTACTGGAGCTGCCGCTGACCCATATGAGCGAAGCGCCATTGCTCAAAATTACCGACATGCGCGCGGTAGGCGATGACTGGCGAGTCACTGCCATACCTGTGCCGTCAGCGAGCGTATAATTCTCAGCCTTCGTGTTACGCAGGCTTTGTTCTCAAGGGGAACGCCATGTTTACCGGCATCATTGAATCCATCGGCAGCATCCGTGCATTGACCCCCAAGGGCGGTGATGTGCGAGTTTCCATCGACACCGGCAAGCTCGACCTGAGCGACGTCAAACTCGGCGACAGCATCGCCATCAATGGCGTGTGCCTGACCGCCGTTGAGCTGTCGGGCAACGGCTTTGCCGCTGACGTCAGCCGCGAGACCCTCGATTGCACCGCGTTCAACGACTTGAAAAGCGGCAGCCGGGTCAACCTGGAAAAGGCCCTGACCCCGACCACGCGCCTGGGCGGTCATCTGGTCAGCGGCCACGTTGATGGCGTGGGCGAGGTGATCTCCCGTGAGGAGAACGCCCGTGCCATCGAGTTCCGCATCCGTGCACCCAAAGAACTGGCCAAGTACATTGCCCATAAAGGCTCGATCACGGTCGACGGCACCAGCCTGACAGTGAACGCGGTCAATGGCGCCGAGTTCTCGCTGACCATCATTCCGCACACCCTGAGCGAAACCATCATGGGTGACTACCGTCCGGGTCGCCGGGTCAACCTCGAGGTCGATTTGCTGGCGCGCTACCTTGAGCGTTTGCTGCTGGGTGACAAAGCTGCCGAGCCGACCTCGGGTGGCATCAGCGAAAGTTTTCTGGCCGCCAACGGCTTTCTCAAATCCTGACGTAAGGGGGTGCCGCGTGGCGCTCAACAGCATCGAAGAACTGGTTGAAGATATCCGCCAAGGCAAGATGGTCATCCTTATGGATGACGAAGACCGCGAGAACGAAGGCGACCTGATCATGGCCGCCGAGTGTTGTCAGGCCGAGCACATCAACTTTATGGCGCGCTTTGCCCGTGGCCTGATCTGCATGCCGATGAGCCGCGAGCGTTGCGAACTGCTCAAGCTGCCGTTGATGGCACCGCGCAACGGTTCCGGTTTTGGCACCAAGTTCACGGTCTCGATCGAAGCGGCCACCGGCGTCACTACCGGCATCTCTGCCGCTGACCGCGCGCGCACCGTGCAAGCGGCGGCCGCCAAGGACGCCAAAGCCGAAGACATCGTCAGCCCGGGCCATATCTTCCCGTTGATGGCTCAAGCCGGTGGCACCCTGGCCCGCGCCGGCCACACTGAAGCCGCCTGTGATCTGGCGCGCATGGCCGGGTTCGAGCCAAGCGGAGTGATCTGCGAAGTGATGAACGACGATGGCACCATGGCCCGTCGCCCTGAACTGGAAGCTTTCGCGGCCGAGCACGGCATCAAGATCGGCACCATTGCCGACCTGATCCACTACCGCATGATTCACGAACGTACCGTTCAGCGGATTGCCGAGCAGCCACTGGACAGCGAGCTGGGCCAATTCAATTTGGTGACCTATCGTGATTCAGTCGAAGGCGATGTGCATATGGCACTGACCCTGGGCAAGATCTGCGCCGAAGAACCGACCCTGGTGCGCGTGCATAACATGGACCCGCTGCGCGACCTGCTGATGGTCAAGCAGCCCGGCCGCTGGAGCCTGCGCGCCGCCATGAGCGCGGTGGCTGAGGCCGGCAGCGGTGTGGTGCTGTTGCTCGGTCACCCCCTGGATGGCGATGTATTGCTGGCCAATATCCGCGAAACGGCAGACCACGCGCCGGTGAAAAAACCGACCACCTACAGCATCGTCGGTGCCGGTTCGCAGATCCTGCGTGACCTCGGTGTACGCAAAATGCGCCTGATGAGTTCACCAATGAAGTTCAATGCCATATCCGGTTTCGATCTGGAAGTTGTAGAATACGTGCCCTCCGAATAAAGACCGGTCGTGTCCAGTCCGAATTCGTGGCCCAATATCCTAAAGAGCGCATGCAAATGCGCTCTGGCTCTTTAATACGAGACATACCGAATGACCCTGAAGACCATCGAAGGTACCTTCATCGCCCCCAAAGGTCGCTACGCACTCGTAGTTGGCCGTTTCAACAGCTTCGTCGTCGAAAGCCTGGTGAGTGGTGCCGTTGATGCCCTGGTTCGCCACGGTGTGAACGAAAGCGACATCACCATCATCCGCGCACCTGGCGCGTTTGAAATCCCGCTGGTCGCGCAAAAAGTTGCCCAGCGCAACGAATTCGCCGCCATCATCGCCCTGGGCGCCGTGATTCGTGGCGGTACTCCGCATTTCGAATACGTTGCTGGCGAGTGCACCAAGGGCTTGTCCCAAGTGTCCATGCAGTTCGGCGTACCGGTTGCCTTCGGCGTGCTGACCGTTGACTCGATTGAACAAGCCATCGAGCGCTCGGGCACCAAAGCTGGCAACAAAGGCGCAGAAGCTGCCTTGTCCGCCCTTGAAATGGTTAGCCTGTTGGCACAGTTGGAGGCCAAGTGATTTCCGACGAAAGCGATCGTTTCAACCCGCGCGAGCCGAAACCTGCGGACGCTGGCAAGCCTTCCAAGAGCGCCAAGCGCCGTGAAGCGCGTCAACTCGCAACTCAGGCCCTGTACCAATGGCACATGGCCAAGCAGTCGCTGAACGAAATCGAAGCGCAATTCCGCGTCGATAACGACTTCTCCGACGTTGATGCTGCCTACTTCCGTGAAATCCTGCACGGCGTGCCTGCGCACAAAGGCGAGATCGATGCTGCCCTGGTTCCGTGCCTGGACATCACCATCGAAGAACTCGATCCGGTTGAGCTGTCTGTTCTGCGCCTGTCCACCTGGGAGCTGATCAAGCGTGTTGACGTGCCTTACCGCGTTGTAATCAACGAAGGCATCGAGCTGGCGAAAGTGTTCGGCTCCACCGACGGCCACAAGTTCGTCAACGGTGTGCTCGACAAACTGGCGCCACGCCTGCGTGAAGCTGAAGTAAAGGCTTACAAGCGCTAAACCGCGCTGTCGGCCATGGGCGAGTTTGAGCTGATCCGCAACTTCTTCGCTGCCGCGCCCTGTGCGCAGGGCGGCGAGGGTGTTGCCCTGGGTATTGGCGACGACTGCGCCCTGCTGGATGTTCCCTTCGGGGAACAGCTGGCGATTTCCACCGACACCCTGGTAGCCGGGGTGCACTTCGCAGATCCCTGCGACCCTTTCCTGCTCGGTCAGCGTTCGCTGGCGGTGGCGGCCAGTGATTTGGCGGCCATGGGCGCAACTCCTGTCGCATTTACCCTTGCCCTGACCCTGCCGACGTTTGACGCCGAGTGGCTGCAAACCTATGCCCGTGGTTTGAACCTGATGGCCCAGACCTGTGGCCTGCGCCTTATCGGTGGCGACACCACGCGCGGGCCATTGTGTCTGACCCTTACAGTTTTCGGGCGAGTGCCCACGGGCCATGCCCTGACCCGCAGCGGCGCGCGCCCCGGTGACCTGCTGTGTGTGGGTGGCGAGCTGGGCAATGCGGCCGGGGCGTTGCCGTTGGTGCTGGGACAGCGCACCGCGGCATCGATGATCGGCGAACCGTTGCTGGCTCATTACTGGTCGCCACAACCGCAGTTGGCGCTGGGCCAGGCCCTGCGTGGTAGAGCCACCTCGGCGCTGGATATTTCCGATGGCCTGCTGGCCGATTGCGGGCATATCGCGTCGGCGTCGAAGGTGGGGCTGGCGATTGAACTCGACCGGGTGCCGGTCTCGCTGGCGCTGGAAGAGTTCCTGGGCGAGGCGGGAGCGCAACAGGCAGCGTTGAGCGGCGGTGATGACTATGTACTGGCGTTTACCTTGCCTGAGGTTGAGGTGCCGACCCTGCTGGCCGATGGCTGGCCTATCCATGTGATTGGTCGCGTGGTTGAAGGGCAGGGCGTCACGCTGCTGGATGACGAAGGCCTGGACATTACTCCGGCAGTGCACGGCTATCAGCATTTTCGTGCGTGACCCTGTGGGAGCGGGCTTGCTCGCGATGGCAGCGCCACGTTCAGCCTGATACACCGCATCGCCTGTTTCGCGAGCAAGCCCGCTCCCACGGGGCCTGTGTAGCGTAAGTCATCAAACTTTTAGATATTTATCCTCGGTAATTCAGCCTAAGCGTCTGTAGGAACCTCCTGTTACAATGTCGCCTCTGCGAATTTCCAGTACTCAAACTGATCAGGAGCACACGGTGCCTGTCGTTTTCGTTGCCGCTTGCAAATTACCCACCCCCTTTGCCGAGTTCACTATGCATGGCTTCCTTGAGAAGGCCACGGGTCGTGAACACGTTGTGCTCAGTTTGGGCGACGTTACAGACGGTGCGCCGGTTCTGGGGCGTGTGCATTCCGAATGCCTGACCGGTGACGCCCTGTTCAGCCAGCGCTGCGACTGCGGCTCGCAGCTTGAAGCCGCCTTGCAGGCCATTGCCCGCGAAGGTCGTGGCGTATTGCTGTACCTGCGTCAGGAAGGCCGTGGCATCGGCTTGCTCAACAAAATCCGTGCCTACGAGTTGCAAGATGGCGGCGCCGATACCGTTGAAGCCAACGAGCGCCTCGGCTTTGCCGCCGACCAGCGCGATTACGCCATTTGCCTGCCGATGCTGGAGCACGTAGGCGTGCATTCGCTGCGCCTGATGACCAACAATCCGCGCAAGGTCAAAGCCCTGACTGACATGGGCATCACCGTGGCCGAGCGTGTGCCGCTGCACACCGGGCACAACCCGCACAACAAGCTGTACCTGGCGACCAAAGCCAACAAGCTAGGGCACATGATGGGTAACCAGCATCAGAGCGAGGCTGACCCGGCATGACCCGTGGCCAGCGTCGTCGGCGCCTGAGTTTCAGTTGGTGGCAACAGCTGCTGCTGACCCTGCTGCCTCTGGTGCTGGTCTGCTGGTTTTTCGGCAGCGCCGAGCCGTTGCTGCCTGAGCTGGCAATGCCGTTATTTATTGCGGGCGTGGCTTCGATGTTCGTCACCCTGCGCACGTTCGGGCCTTACAAACATGGCCTGATCAATCTGCAGAAAGCCCTCGACACCCCACAGGAACCTGCAGCCTGGGATGAGTTGGCGCGTGCACGTCAGCGGTCCCTGCTAGCTGCGGGGCTGCCCACCTGGATTGCCACGCTGGCGGTGTTTGTCGGGCTTGAAGGCGTACCGCTATTGCTGCTGGTACTGTCAACGCTGGTGCTGTTTTACCTCTATCGCGTCCCCCGCCAGGTAGGCTGATGCGCGTCTGGCTGGCAGCTCTGTTGCTGACTGTCAACTTTTCTGCCCAGGCTGTCAGCCGCGTGGTGAGCCTGTCACCGTCCCTTTCTGAAATGGTTGTCGAACTCGGCGCCGCCGATTTGCTGGTAGGGCGTCTGGAAGCAGGGGAGCCGTTACCTGAGCTTGCCGGCGTGCCTTCTGTGGGCCGCTACGGGCAACTGGACATGGAGCGTCTGCTCAGCCTGCAACCCGACCTGCTTTTGCTTTGGCCAGGCAGTGTGGGTGTTGCCCAGCGCGAGCAATTGCGTAACCTGAATATCCCCACCTTCACCGCCGAACCGGCAAGCCTCGATCAACTGGCCGATCAGGTTGAAGCCCTGGCCATCGCCCTGGGTCGCCCGCAGCGTGGAAGGGAGCAGGCAACGCAACTGCGCCAACGTCTGGCACAACTGCGTGAACAGTACCGGACTGACGTGCCTGTGCGGGTGTTTTATCAGGTGTGGGATCAGCCGCTGTACACCATCGGCGGCGGGCAAATCATCAGTGATGCGCTGGCAGTGTGCGGGGCAAGCAATATGTTTGACGACCTCAAACTGCCGGCGCCGCAGGTTGGTATAGAGTCTGTGTTACAGCGTAATCCTGAGGTGATTATCGCCGGCACCCAGGCGCAGCTGGATGCCTGGAAAGCCTGGCCGCAGATCGATGCGGTCAAGCATGGGCGTTTGCTGCTATTGGCCGACAAGGGCCTGGAGCGTCCGAGCGGGCAGATGCTGGAAGCGACGGCCAGATTGTGTGAGCAATTACAGAGATAAAAATTATCTGTGGGAGCGGGCTTGCTCGCGATGCAGGTGATGCGCAGTGTCAGGTAAGTCGCGGTGATGCTATCACGCTCCCACAGGTTTAGAACGTCGGCGTCCAGGTAATTGCCAGCTGCAGCGAGCGCCGTTCTTCGCGGTAGCCATAGTAGTTGCCGTCATAGCTGTACAGCGCGCGGGTGAAGCTTTTGTCCAGCAGGTTATCGACCTTCAGGTCGAGCCGCACTTCTGAGCTGGCCTGCCAGTTGCCGCGTAATCCCAGCAAGCCATAACCGCCAACGGGCTGCTTGTTGTCTTCATCATTGAAGCTGCTGCTCACCGCTTGCCAGCTGGCGCCGACACCTACCTTGTCAAATTGCCGATCCAGATCCAGGCTCAAGGTACGGCGTGCGCGGCGGCTCAGGGTATGGCCGGTATCACGATCGCGCGGGTCAATAATCGCGATACCCAGGCTGCTCTGCCAGCCGAACCATTCTTGCTGCAACGCGCTTTCGAAACCGGTGATCCGTGCTGCGCCGATGTTCTGCTGAATAAAGTCGGCATCGGCCACAATCGCGTCGCGAATATCGGTGCGATACAGCGAGGTTTCCAGGCGACTGGTCTCACTTAGCTGACTGCGCCATTGCAACTCGTAGCTTTTTGAGTATTCCGGCTTGAGATCGGGATTGCCGAACTGCGGGTAGTACAAGTCATTGA
The DNA here is from genome assembly GCF_009600035.1 of Pseudomonas sp. FSL R10-2964. Classification (NCBI taxonomy): domain Bacteria; kingdom Pseudomonadati; phylum Pseudomonadota; class Gammaproteobacteria; order Pseudomonadales; family Pseudomonadaceae; genus Pseudomonas; species Pseudomonas sp. FSL R10-2964. The sequence goes on from NZ_WIWH01000017.1 coordinate 86,322, forward strand.
ACGTCGGTGCGCGAAACCCTTCACTGTAAGTCAGCATAACGTCGTTGTCGGCGTTCAGCGGCACCATCAGGCTGGCGCTCCAGGTATTGTGGCTGCCAAATTGCTGGTTCTGGTCGTGACGCAGGCCCAGCTCGGTCGAGAAGTATTCGCCGTGGAAGCGGTGCTGAACAAACGCGGCGCGGTTCCAGCGGCTGTCTTCCTCGAAAACGGTGCTGCTGCGTACCCGGTCTTGATAGGCGTCGGCGCCGAGGATCAGGCTGTTTTGATCGTCCAGCGTCAGGTTGTTCTGCCAGTTCAGCGAGTCGCGATAGGTGTTGAAGCTGTAGATCTCGGCGCTGAGTTTGTCCCGGGTTTTTTCACGGTTTTCGCTGTGACCCAGCTCCAGGCGCGAGTTCCAGCGTTCGTTCAGTTGCGCGTCGATAAAACTGCCGACGCTGCTGATATCAAAATCGCTGTAGAGCTGTTGGCCACTGACAGTCTGGGTCTGCGGGTCCCAGCGCCCGAACGAATTGTCGAGTTCGGTCTTGCCGACGTTTTTCATGGCCGTCAGGCCAATTTCAAGCTCCTGGTTCAGGTAGTGGCTCAGGTTCAGGCTCAGTGACTTGTTGCGATAGGCGTCGTGGTCGCTGTCGCTGGGGAAGGATTCGTGGGTGCGGTTGATCCCGGCGGTTTGTTCCAGGCTGCCACTGAGGTTGTAGCGCGTTTGCCCGTCGCCACCGGAGATGCCCAGGCTGTTTTGCGAGCTGCCATAACTGCCAACTGCACTATGCAGGCGAAGCTGCGGGGCTTGATCGGCACCGCGTCGGGTGAAAATCTGGATCACACCGCCAATCGCATCGCTGCCGTAGATCACCGAGCGCGAGCCGCGCAGCACTTCAACCCGCTCGATCTGATCGATATTGAGGTACTGCAGATTGCTGTCGGCCGAAGTGGCATTGGCCATGCGCTGGCCGTCGACCAGCACCAGGCTTTGCGCCGACTTGGTGCCGCGAATGTAAATCCCCGGCAAACCGCCGCGTCCACCGCTGCGGGCCACTTGTACACCGGGTACCCGGCCGAGCAAGTCGGTCAGGCTGGTGGGTTGCAGGCGGTCGATATCGTCACGGGTGAACACGCTGTTGGCGCTTGTGCTGTCCGAGCGAGCCTCGACCTGGCGATTGCCGGTGATCAGGATCTGCGGGAGTTTGAGCGCATCTTCGCGCTCCAGCGGCTCTGCAAGCAAAGGGCAGGCGGGGATAAAACCGAGGATCAGGGCAAGACGAAGGCGTTTCATGGTGTCTCAACAGGGTGTTGGGCGGATCGTAGCAGCTGCCGTAGGAACGAGGCTGCGTCCGGTGGCGTTGCCACCGTAAACCATGCCTCGCGGTGTATCAGTATCACCGAGGGGGGCGGATTTACGATCGCTTCGCAATCGAACGCAGCCTGCGGCAGCTGCTACGAAATCGCGCAGACCAAGTGGCTCAGAGCCCCAGGAGTTCCATGCGCTGACGCACCGAGGCTTCGATACCTGCCGCATCCAGGCCGCATTCGGCCAGCATCTGGCTCGGTTTGGCATGTTCGACGTAAATATCCGGCAAGCCCAGGTGCAGCACAGACTTGAGCACGTTTTCACGGGCCAGGAACTCGCTGACGCCGGCGCCTGCGCCGCCCATGACAGCGTTCTCTTCGATGGTCACCAGCAGCTCATGGCTGGCAGCCATTTCGCGAACCAGCTCTTCATCCATCGGCTTGACGAAGCGCATGTCGACCACGGTGGCGTCGATTTTTTCTGCCACTTGCAGGGCTTCTGCCAGTTGCACGCCGAATACCAGCATGGCGACTTTCGAACCCTGGCGACGAATCACGCCCTTGCCGATTTCCAGCGGCTCGAGGTTTTTTTCGATCACTGCGTTCGGGCCTGTGCCGCGAGGGTAACGCACTGCCGCCGGGCCGTTGTACAGGTGGCCGGTGGTGAGCATTTTGCGCAGTTCGTTCTCATCGCTCGGGGTCATGATAAGCATGCCCGGGATGCAGCGCAGGAACGACAGATCGAAGCTGCCAGCGTGGGTCGGGCCGTCTTCGCCCACCAGGCCGGCACGGTCGATGGCGAACAGCACGTCAAGATTCTGCACCGCGACGTCATGCACCAGCTGGTCGTAACCGCGCTGCAGGAACGTCGAGTAAATTGCCACTACCGGCTTGGAGCCTTCGCAGGCCATGCCGGCAGCAAAGGTCACGGCATGTTGCTCTGCAATCGCCACGTCGAAATAGCGCTTTGGATACCGCTCGCTGAACGCAATCAGATCCGAGCCTTCTTTCATGGCCGGGGTGATGCCCACCAGGCGCTCATCGGCAGCGGCCATGTCGCACAGCCACTCGCCAAACACGGCGGAGTATTTGGGCCCGCTGGGTGCCTTCGGTGCAGCTTTCGGAGCATTGAGCGGTTCGAGCTTGGTGATGGCGTGATAGCCGATAGGGTCCGCTTCTGCCGGAGCGAAGCCCTTGCCTTTTTTGGTGACGATATGCAGAAACTGCGGCCCTTTGAGGTCGCGCATATTGCGCAGCGTCGCGATCAAGGTCGGCAGGTCGTGGCCATCGATCGGGCCGATATAGTTCCAGCCCAACTCTTCGAACAGGGTGCCGGGTACCAGCATGCCCTTGGCGTATTCTTCTGTGCGCCGCGCAATTTCCCACGCACCAGGCAGACGCGAGAGCACCTTTTTGCTGCCTTCGCGCATGCTTGCATAGGTGCGGCTCGACAGGATCTTGGCCAGGTAGTTGGACAAACCACCAACATTGCGCGAGATCGACATGTCGTTGTCGTTGAGGATCACCAGCATGTTGGCGTCGACTTCGGGCGCGTGGTTCAACGCCTCAAACGCCATGCCCGCAGTCAATGCGCCGTCACCGATCACGGCAATCGCCTTGCGCTCGCTTTTTTGCAGGCGGGCGGCAATGGCCATGCCCAGCGCTGCGCTGATCGAGGTGCTGGAGTGGCCGACACCAAAGGTGTCGTACTCGCTCTCGGCACGACGCGGGAAAGCGGCAATGCCGTCTTTCTGACGCAACGTTGCCATCTGCTCGCGACGGCCCGTGAGGATTTTATGCGGATACGCCTGATGGCCCACGTCCCACACCAGCCGGTCGTCCGGGGTGTCGAACACGTAGTGCAACGCGATGGTCAGCTCAATGACACCCAGGCCGGCACCGAAATGCCCGCCCGTCTGGCCGACGGTATAGAGCAATTCCAGGCGCAACTCATCGGCCAGGGTTTCCAGCTCGGCTTCTGCCAGGCGGCGCAGGCCCGCAGGCGTGCCTGCCCGGTCAAGCAGGGGCGTAGTCGGACGGTTGCGGGGAATCTCTTGAAACGTCGTTGGCATCAGGCGAATCGTTATAGGTATAAGAAGAGGCGGCAGTTTACCTTATGGAACGTAAGCTGCCCACGCAGTCTGGCATTCGTTCGTAAGACCTTGGCATTAGAGCTGTCAGAAAACGTTACCGAGGAGCGCCCTTTAGTGGCGTCGCTCAACGATATAACGTGCCAGTTCACGCAGCGGTTCGGCGGCTGCATCAAAATGTCGCAGGGCGTTGAGCGCCTGGTCGCGCAGCTCAAGCGCATAGCCTTTGGCCTGCTCCAGCCCCATCAGGGCGGGGTAGGTCGGTTTGTCCCGTGCTATGTCGGCCCCCTGGCGTTTACCCAGAGTTGCGGTATCGCTTTCAACATCCAGAATGTCGTCCTGAACCTGAAACGCCAGGCCAATGGCCCGTGCATAAACGCTCAGTGCGTGCAGGTTGTCTTCGTTTGCATGACCGCTGGCCAGGGCGCCCAGTTGCACGCTGGCTTCGATCAGGGCGCCGGTCTTGTGCCGGTGCATGTATTCCAGCGCGGCCTGGTCGAGCTTGAGCCCCACCGAACCGAGGTCGATCGCTTGCCCGCCGACCATGCCCGCCGGGCCTGCAGCAAAAGCCAGGGCCGTGACCATGCGCAAACGGGTGTCGGCGTCCAGGTTGCTCAGGCGCGGGTCGAGCAAAGCGCTGAACGCCAGGCTTTGCAGGCCGTCGCCCGCCAGAATGGCGCAGGCTTCGTCGAACGCTTTGTGGGTGGTTGGCTGGCCGCGACGCAGATCGTCATCGTCCATTGCGGGCAAGTCGTCGTGCACCAGCGAATAGGCGTGGATCAATTCCACGGCACAGGCCGCGCCATTGGCTTGCTCAGGTGTACTGCCGAGGGCTTCGCAGGCGGCATAGGCCAGCAGCGGGCGAACCCGTTTGCCGCCATTCATGACGCTGTAGCGCATGGCCTCATAAAGACGGGCCAGCTCGGGAGCCGGAGCGACAAACAGGCTTTCAAGCGCCGCATTGACACGGGCCTGGCTGCTGATCTGGTAAGCATCAATCATTCGGACTGTTCCGCATCAAAAGGCTCTTGTGCCAGCTCACCGTCACGCTCAAGCAGGATCTGTACTTTCTGCTCGGCCTGGGCCAGTGCGCCCTGGCAATCACGGGTCAGGCGGATGCCTTGTTCGAAGGCGGTCAGGGAATCTTCCAGCGACAGCTCGCCATTTTCCAGACGCTCGACCAGTGTTTGCAGGTCAGCGAGTGACTGTTCGAAATCCGGGGAAGCTTTTTTGCGGGCCATGGCGGCATTCTCGGTAGGCGTTAAAACCGGCTGACACTAGCAGACGGCGGGTTTTGGGGCAAATCGACAGGGCGCCCATGTATCCAGGTGAGGGGGTTTTCACTTGTCGCTACTAAACGAGTGGGTGGCAGCCGTACGCAGGTTAGTCGACCGGTGCATCCGGAACCCGGCGCGCCACAAGGGCGCCCTGCGCACGGCCACCATAAAACACAGGCCGTAAAAAGCACCTTGCGGAGGTGTTGCCTTGCGCCGGATTACAGATCGGGCGACTAAACCCGACCGCTGATTTTGCAGCGATGGCCCGAGACTATTTCCCGAGTTTGGCAGGCGTAAGCGAACGGGATTTTTCTCGGAAGTTTCACGAGAATGAAAGCGAAGTGTCGTACGAAAAGACCGAATTTAAAGGCTTATGTTGTGTGCCCTGCCAGCGATTGGATCTGTGCACTGCAGATGTTTCGAGCACGCTGGCGTGGTCACGAGAGAAAAAGCCATGAGTGAAACTCCTGTTGGTTTGAGTGCGCAGCCCGAGGGCTACAGTGACTGGTTGAGCGATCTTAAAGGCCGCATTCATGGCGCCCAGCAGCGCGCCACGTTGGCGGTGAACCGCGAGCTGGTGCTGCTGTACTGGCAAATCGGTCACGACATTTTGACCCGCCAGACACAGCAAGGTTGGGGCACGAAAGTGATTGAGCGTCTGGCGCTGGATCTGCGCGCAGCCTTCCCGCACATGAAAGGTTTCTCGCCACGCAACCTCAAATATATGCGTGCCTTTGCCCAGGCATGGCCTGACACAGCAATTGTGCAAGAGGTGCTTGCACAATTGCCCTGGTATCACCAATTGGCGTTGCTGGACAAACTCCCCGGCCCCGAAACCCGCCGCTGGTATGCGGCCAAGGCCATCGAACACAACTGGTCGCGAAATACGCTGGTCATGCAGATCGAGGGTCGTTTACTGGAGCGCAGTGGCAAGGCCGTGAGCAATTTTGAAAACTTCTTGCCCAAACCCCAGTCCGATTTGGCCCGTGAATCGTTGAAAGATCCTTACCGTTTCGACTTTCTTGGCCTTGGCGCTGATGCGCATGAACGAGAGATAGAAACTGCTTTGGTCAGGCATGTCACCGACTTTTTGCTGGAGCTGGGCGCAGGTTTTGCCTTCGTCGGCAAACAAGTGCTTTTGAATGTGGGAGGTGACGAGTTTTTTATCGATCTGCTGTTCTACCACCTCAAGCTGCGCTGCTATGTAGTGGTTGAACTCAAGGCCGGTAAATTCAAACCGGAGCACCTTGGGCAGTTGGGTTTTTATCTGGCCGCCGTGGATGGGCAGGTCAAGGATCCCCAGGACAGCCCCACCATCGGCCTGTTGCTGTGCTCCAGCAAGAACAAGGTGGTGGCCGAGTACGCCTTGCGCGATAACACCCGGCCCATCGGCGTGGCCGAGTACCAGTTGGTAGAGTCACTGCCAGCAGAGTTGCAGACCAGTTTGCCCAGCATCGAACAGATCGAACGCGAACTGGCGGGTGATGGCGTCGCTATCGAGGAGTGTCGAGTGAACGAGGATTATTTCAGGCATTAAAAAGCCGGCTTGTGGGCGGCGTTATTTGTTGGTTATTGCCTTATTTTACTAGGTTTTATGGGGGGCTCTATTTTTGTCCCCCCATTTATCCCCCCACTCTTGCTATGCGAGATGCACTGCTAGGTTAACCATCCACGTTTTTAGTCTGACTTCTCAACGATTCAACGGCATTTGCCAGCGCTTCGATATCAGGTGCTTGAGAACCCCAGTCTTTCCAGAAATCACGGGTTGCGCTGTCAGGTGTGATGCTGGGGAGGTCCAATTTGATGCGTGATGGTAGGAGTACTGCGTCCCCTAGCATTAAAGCTTCGCCTGTATCTAGTAACGGAAGGACGCTAGTCAAGCCTGCTAACGAGTCTGGCATTAGGCGCTTGATAACGTTTTGGTCTACATCGTTGGTAAGCCGCAGCGCTAAGAAATTGTTGCATTGGCTCAAAATCGTTCTACTGACGTCTGAAGGGCGCTGACTGACAACAAGGAGTGAGAAGCCATACTTTCGCCCTTCCTTCGCTATCCGCTCGAAGGCTCCAAGCGCTTGTCGTTGAACCGCATCCGCATCGTCTCGGACAGGCAAGTACAAGTGCGCTTCGTCGCAAAGTAACGTAACGGGTGTGCGTTTTTCAGCGGTCATCCAAAACTGCACGTCGTAGAGCAGTCGAGCAAGTGTCCCTGTCACCACAGGCAAGACATCAGATGGGACTTCCGAAAAATCGATAATTTTAATGCCCTTGCCATTGTTTGAACCTAAGAGCCGGGTAATCTGCGCAGCCAGCCATCCGTAAGTATTTGCTACTGCTGGGGGTGAGAACATAAAGCCATAACGACGGTCTTCGAGCTTGGCTTCCATTCGCGATATAAAACGTGTCAGCTTGTCTTCCCACTCACCTTTGACTGGGCCGGTCTTGCCTACACCTTTTGCCGTGTTGTCTGTATTCAGAACGGCAAGTAGATCTGCGATTGCGTAGGGGATCGGCGAGTCAACGGTGAATGTCTTTGCGACATCGTTCTTACCTTCCAATTCAAGCGTTTTCTGCTTCAGTGCTCGGACGTGAGAGGTAAACCTTGATGCCTGGTTTGGAGCGTTTTGGTCGCTACGGTCAAGAATCATCGACAGCATTTCGTCGCGATTGAGTAACCAATACGGCAGAAAAAGTGCGTCGTCTTTTGGGGCGGCCAAGTCACCAGGTCCGGCGATGCGAATGCGCGTCGCACAGCCCCCCTTGGCGGCGTCGGCCAACGGGGCATACTCCCCGTGCATATCAAATACAATTATATTCGGGTATTTGAGCTGTGCTGCCCGCTCCAGAATCAGGGCGACTGCGTAACTCTTACCCGAACCAGTGCTCCCCAAAATTGCCGCATGCCGTTGAAAGAACTTGTCGCCACTAGCAATGGCTTCAGCAGTGCGGTCAGCGACAAAGACCCCTAATTTCAATCTCTCGTTTTCGGGGTAGTCTGCTCCGAGAATACCCATGAACCGCTGAAGATTTGCGCCCTCAATGACAAAACACTCGCGGTCAATTTGCGGGAAACTGTCAGCGCCCCGTTTGAACGTATTTTTCTTATCACCGTCGACCGTCCTGAAGGTACCAATCAGTGCCCCCCGAACTGTATCCGTCGGTACGGCCATAAGGGGTAGCTCTTCACCTTCAATTGGCAGCTCATCAGGGAGATCATCGCTTAAGGTACGTGTAACCCGCTCGGTAATGGCAATCAAAAACTCTCTTTCGGTGCTGCCTTTGATCGCGATGAGGTTACCGATGCCGATCCGTGTTAACAGAACTGAGTTCGAAACATCTACAGCTACTCGGCTCGTATCCACAGAGGAGACGCGACCGAGCACGTCAGGCTCAGCAAATTGCAGTGCTGCAGGCGTATCAGTCATGGCTCAAGAACCTCCGTTACGAATGAATCTACGTCCCAAATTCCGATGTCTGGAAAAAAGAACTCCTTTTGTTCAGCAATGACGGCGGTACCTGCAACCCCGCCTATGATTGAATGCTCAATGGCGATCACGTTGGCGTGCATGAGCGCCATTTGTCGTGCCACGGCGGAAAGGGAACGGGTAAGCATGAGAGTAGGCTTACCACTTTTAATACCTGGGGTCAGGTGTGTTTCTAGGTGATCGTCATTGAAGCCGTAACCAAGAATCAGGTAGCGGCCGGCCCGATCAATAGCTTCATTTGCACGAGCACGGTGCAGATCGAACGGGCTTTCATACCCATTTCTGAATTTGTTCTGTCCTGGCGTGATAATCAACCGAACAGCATCTGGCAAATCTCCCCCATAGCAGACAGGGCGTCCAGCTCGCACATACCAATCCAGGCTTCCATGCGGTTTGCAAATGAGAGCCCGTGGTCGATATTGCAATGACACTGCCGCCCGTCGAGGCTTGACCGTGGCCGCGCGGCAAAAGCTCATTTGACTCTCGCGTTCATTTAGTTGCCCCGCAAATCGTCCGATAAACATCGTGTCGGCACCAATGTCGGCCTCCTCGGCTGCGATCTCAACTAGGCGGTCATAGTTTGTCGTTACTATGGTCATGCCCGCCACTGGTTTGACCAAATGCATAAGCAATCGCGTCAGTCGGAGCTTCCGCTTGCCTGTGAACACCTCAGACACGACGGTACGTTCCCGCTCTGAAATGAGCCGGCCAGTTGCCGCAGAAATTGACGCTTCAAGCTGAGGCGTAGGTGGTGCGGCTAGTAGCGCTGCTTCCAAACCTTTGGTCGAGATAAGTTGCGATGCTGCTGACCACGAAGCAGCGTCTGCATCACTGAGTCCATGCCCCACATTGGCCAAGAGGTAATCCGCCAGCTCTCCCATACCAGGCAAGCCTTCAGCACAAGAAACGCCAGACCCCACAATCGTGACAAGCCCATCACCCAGATGAGCTTGTAATCGAGACTTTAAAATATGTAGGTCCATTTCCCGTGTCCTTGGAATCGCTATGTCGTTCCTAAGCCTTGTCTGTCTGAGTGGCCAGCCAGGTAGAGCATGCAATCGCTATGGTCTAATGCGATATCGTTCAACAGCATGGAGCCTGAACGTATACCTTTTTCAGCCCTTGAGTGTCGAGCAGGATCAGCCATTCAGCCACCATCACGGAGCCAAGGTGGTGCGACGCCATTTTTCCTCCGTAGATTGTTCGCGATGACCATTTCATTCTGGTGTTAGAGCTTTTTGATCATTGAAGTGAAGGGCGAGGGGCTTCACTTCAATGACTGCAATAAAGTCTTAAGGCAGCACCAATGCCATTACTTTACTGATGTAGTCCGGCTCTCCAATGAAGAAGACATGCAGAGCGTTCAAATCAGGTACCGGCAGACCTTGTTGGCTCCACAGATGTTCGATCCGCATGCGGTTTGTGCTCGGCGACAGGATGATCGACTCCAGCTTCACGCCTGGATCACTCAAGCGCGCTTCCAGATCCTTAATGTTCTGCGAGAGCTGAATTTTGTCGCTGCCGGGACCTTCGTGTTCTAGCCCATGAGGATCAATGAAACAGATGCGTTGGCTGCCATCCGCCTTCAGGCACCAGAGTATGAAGTCAGGATAAAAATTACCGGCCTCAAAGAAGCCAACGCCCTGCTTGACCAAGTTACGCAGCAGGAAAATACGCTCCCCGCGTTCGGCAAGGGTTGCTTCGTTGGCTTCCAGCCATAGGCGCAAATCGTCGACGAATCGGAACTCGGACTTATTGAGGGCGACGGGTTGGATCTTCACTTTCTCACTGGATAGCAGTGGCTCGTAGAGGTGAGCGGCAAGCTTTAAGCCTTGTACGTGCCCATGATCACGCCAGCCAACTTGAGTGAGCTCTTCCTTCAGCGCCTTGATGTCGTCGATTAGGTATTGCTCGGTGGCCTCGACGATCAGGTGGTAGTTAATGTCGTCAGCCGGCAGATTATCGTTGTCGCGGGTCAGCAGAACCAGCTCCATGCGGGGATCGAGGTATTTCCGCTTTTGGTGATTGAAGCAGCGCTCCAGCGCGCCGCTGAGTAGCTCGAATGCGATCGACTGCCAGTGGCGCAGGTTTGCCATCGAAGGTGTCCACCAATGCGCTGGCACCAGGATGCGATACCAGTCTGGGGTATCCAGCAGCGGGCGTAACGTGTCAGCTTTTACGATGACGTTGTCCAGGTGTCGCTGGCGGCGGAAGCGCTCCAGATCGAACCATAGCTTGTCCCAGTCGAGCATCGACAGGCGCAGGGCATCGAAGTGGCGCGGTGGGTTATCGACCGCCTCAGGGGCCTGGCCCATGACCTCTTTGGCCTGGATCATCTGCAGGCGTGGGAAGCGATCAACCACCAATGGCGCTCCTCCCTTGGTCAAGCCAGGCGGGAGGGCTCCGATACTCAGATCCACGATGGGGCCATGTTTACGGAAGTCGTACTGCTCTTGGGTGTCCTTGCGGAACTTGGAACGGAGGATCTTCAGCTTCTGGCCAAAGTCGTGGGTGACGTTGAGGGTGATTTCCTCAACATGAGGTGCATCGTTCGGCGGTAGGCCTTCGCTTTCTAGGAAGTCGCGGAAGGTTGCCATGAAGTCGGCTTGCACACCGAATACGTTCAGCGTTTCCAGGAAATGAATATCCTTTGGTGGATTCACCGGTTGATAGCGGCTGGTACGCATCAGGCTCATTTCTTTGCCTTTTAGGCGCACTCCACGTCCGAACAGCTGAATGATCTGTGCGCCTTCGCTCTGGCCCATGCGCATAAGGCCCAGGCTGGACACCCGCCAGCAGTCCCAGCCTTCGATGAACTTCTTCGAGCCGACCAGCATGTGAATGGGAGAGGTTGGTTTATGTACGTCTCCAAATACGGGCTCTCCAAACTCGCTGGGGCGCACCTCGGCTAGGGACTGCTTGTTTTCCAGTTCTTCCTGAACGTGTTTGGCCAGCGCAGCAGCATCGCCGACGTTGATTACGCCAAAGGGTTGGTCGGCTTCGCCAACCTTCAACAGCAACTCGCCGCTGTCGCCTTTCACGCGTTCTACCACCAAGTGACCGCCGCCAGGGGCATGGAACAGGCGCTGGCAGATGTCGGAATAGAACTGTGCTGCGCTTTGCTTCAAGCCTTTCAGGTAAGGGAACGACTGCACGAAGATATCGCGCCCTTGGGCATCGAGCAGGCCCGTCTGCTGGCTATTGCCGTTGAGCACGGTATGGATGAGGGTGGTAAAGGCTTCACGGTGGGCAAGAAAGCGTGCAAGGAAGTCGAGGATCTGCGCCACATCGGATGGCGATACGCTTTCCTCATCGACCTTGCGCCCGGTGACGCTGGCACCGACAAAGACCCACAACGGCTTTTCCAGGTTGTAGCCGGTGTAGCGATTGCCTGCCTCGGTGAACATGCGCAGTTGCTGATAAAATCCCAGCAGGGCTGCGGTCAGGTAGGTGTCCTTGTGGGCCAGCTCGTCCCTAGGCAGGTTGAAAATGCGGTAGTCCTTGCCATAACCGTCCGCATAGAAGTAGCGGTAGCTGTAATCGAACAGCACTGCTTTGGCGTAGCTCTCGGCCAGCACTCGGTCGTTGGCAGCCTTGACTGCCTGCTTGAAAGTGGCGGAGTACTCGAAGGTGAAACCCTTGGCCGCCAGCTTGTCGCGCTTACTTTTCCAGTCGCTGCCGCTCATGCCACGGTGGCCTTCGTCCACCAGCAGTAGGTTGGCATCGCCAAAGCTGTCAACGGCCATCTGTTTGACCTTCTGCTGGTCCGCCAGTTTGGTGATTTCGGTCAGCAACGGCACATCAAGGGCATTTTGCCCGCGTGAAATAAGGTCGCTTTCCTGGCGCAGCGGCTCCGGATAGAAGCCGTTCTCGCGCAGCTCACGCTCGTGCTGTTCGGACAGGCGTTCGTTCGGCGACAGCACAATGACCCGGCTGAAAACATCGGCCTGCCCGGTTGCACGCGCATGATGGGCAAACTGCAGTAAATTCACGTGCATGAGCAACGTTTTACCGCTGCCAGTGGCGTTTTGAAGGCAGAGCTTGTTGAGGTCTTCAACAGCGTAAGCGCCGATGCCCGTTTCGCGCCCTAGGCCTTGGTGGTGCTGGTTGAAACTCTCGATAAACTCATTAAGCGCCGCACACAGACCCTGACGGTCATTGAAGTAGCGGTCGAGGTAGATTTCAACAAACAGCAGAGTCAGCCACTGGAAGTATTTCCAGGCGATTTCTCCCTTGTGTTTGCGCCGGGCATTGATGGTCCGCGTATGCGCCACCAGGTTGGCGTCGTAACGCTCCAGCTCAACCGGGGTTAGTGTCGCATTGGTGGGCAAGTGCGTGATCAGCTTTGCCAGAAAGCGATGTTTGCCGTCAGGGCCGATGCCCGGCTCGGTGCTACGCAGCGATTTGGCGATTAACTCCAGTGGCCGCACCGGGCGGCCTTCATCCTTGTGAGTCACCAACGGATCGATGCCAAACAAGCTGATGAGATACTGATTCAGTACCAAAGCATCCTGAAAGTGGCTGGCTACCAGCGGCGGTTGAACTTTGCTTTTACGTGGGGCGCGAGCCATCTCAAGCGTCCTCCCACATGCGCTGGGCGAAGGTCTCTTCGATCAGACGCACGCGTGTAGCGGCATTGCCATCGCTGGGCAGGGCATGGTTACCGTTGACGTAGATATAGGCGAACTCGCTTTCACGCGGGTTGATGTCGCGCTTGTTCAGCCAGGCTTCCAAGGCGGCTTGATCGCGACCTGAGTCGCCGGTCAGCTTGCGCCAGATCACCAGCACACGCTCACGCGACAAGTCGTCGCCAGGCACGCTGAAGATGTGGCCCTCCACGGCACGGAACCAGAATTCACCGTCGTTACGTTCCTTGATGGCTGTTGAGCGCCAGCGCGTACTCTGGTCTTTGGGTAGCTCCGGGTCGGTCTCATGCACCAGTTCAATGGCATAGTGGCGCGGCTGATCGAGGTGGGCGACATGCAGGCCGATCAACCAGTTGAAGGTTTCCACCAAATCGATGGTTTTCTCCACTTGGGCGTCGCTGCCAGGCTGCTTGACCTTGAGTTTGTAGGACGTGGGGTCAGTAAACTCACGCACATTGAGCAAGCTCGGGCTACCGGCGGTTTCGAACTCCAGCCAGTACTTGAGCAGGTAGTCGCGAGCCATCTCGTTGGATTCGGGCGAGCCGACATTTAGACGCGGAGTGTCTGGCAATTGCAGATTGTTTAACGTGTCTTCAAACGATTCAAGTCGAATATATTTTAGACAGTGACTTACACTGTCTCGAGTGACCGGCTTGCCTTCTTGCCAAGTTTGAGAGTAGATATTTTTTTTAACTCTTGGGAGCAGCACCGTATCGAAATGAGTTCCCTGTTCGATAAGTATGTACTTTCTCTCTATATTGTCTTCGCGAAATAGTTTAATTGCTGCGTGAGCTGTGGTTCCTGATCCTCCAAAGAAGTCGAGTATTACTTTGCTGTCCTTGACCATGGATGCTAGGTATTTGACAAGGTCTACTGGTTTTGGAAAGAAGGGGTAGTCTAGCCCTGCATCCTCTAAGAAGGCGCTTGTGGATTGCGTGGTACCAACCGAATGAATTATCGATGTGACGTAACCACCGTCGGCAGCTCGCTCTTTTATTGACTCAATTGCCCCGGTGCTTGTAAGACTGAATCGGGTTTTTTGACCTTTTTGGTCTAGAATTGGCTGCATGTCATTTTTGATAAACTCTTCGCATTGAGCTTTAGAACTCCACCCACTTCGAGCAGAAACAGGATCACGAGTCTTAGAGCTCTCTACGATTACGTCACGGTCAAAAATTGGCCAGCCGGACCTTCCTGATCTCGTTGCACTTATTACTCCAGACTCAAACGAGCATGGAAAACCTGCCGGTATGTCTATTGTACTAGCAGGGTTTTTAGGGCCGTTCTTTACGATAGTATTTACTATTGCTGCATTAAAAACTTTACTGTCTGTGCTCAGGCCTGGCTCTATAATAGGTGGCGATGTAAACTTTCGCTCGCATTTTGCGTAGAGCAGAATATGCTCATGGGCAATCTTAACTTTTGCCTGGTTATCAAAATTCCCATCTGTTTTCCAGATGAAATTTGCGAGGGAATTATCAGCTCCGAATATGTTGTCCAGGGTAAGTGAGAGCCTTGTATGCTCATTTTCATCGCAGCTGATAAAAAAACCTGCTGTTTGTTTTAGCGTTTTGATGGACTCTAATACACGGTCATTGATCATCGATAACCATGAGGATGTACGATACCCGTCCTTGTAAGGGAATCCATCTTTGCCTGTGTTGTATGGTGGATCTATATAGATGCAGTCAACTTGAGATTCTAAGCGGTTGCTTAGTAAAGTGAGGCCTTGGTAGTTGTCGGAGTGAACCAATAGTCCTGTGCATTCGTTATCAATGTCGTTTATGCCTGAAGTTAAACGATACTTAAATGAAGGGGCGAACCACTGCGTGTCTAAAATAAGATTTTTGTTGTTCTTTAAGAAGTTGGCAGTGAGCGGAATGCTATAGCCTGGCTGCTCGTTGTCGGAATGTATCTCATCAATGGCGAAAAGCTTTACCCACTCTTCACGCTGCTGCTCATTGGTTGCGATTTCTTGATAGAAACTTTCCGGGATACGATCCAGAGTGATGCAGTACTGGGTTTCAACAACAAATTTTTTCTTAAGCCAGAGCTTTTTCTGAAAGTCTTCGAGTTGGGCGAGAAAGTCGACAATACGACGTGCAATCTTGCGCAGTACGCGCAATTTTTTCAGGTATTCATCCACGCGTGGAGCATCGGCGGCCTCGATGTCGTCGAGGCGGATGATCTCGTTCTTGATGTAAAAATCTAGCTCGCGGCGCAGGAAACCACCCAAGTTCTTATGGATGAAGTAGTCCATGGTATTACGGGCAGTGAACTGGCCCAGGTATTTACCCAGTAGCGTGCGAGTGGGCTGTTTATCGGTGGGGGCTGGCGCAAATAGTGGCTGCTCAAAGGCGCGATGCTCAGGGTATTTGAATACCAGGTTGGCGAGCTGTTCGCCTACTACCTGTTCAGCCTCCGCTAGACGTTTCTGTTGCCAGGTGCCGGCTTGGCCGGACTTCGTGCTGTCGGGGCGGTAGTCGAATTGTACGGTGAGCTCCGGTAGCCCTTTATCGTTGGTTTCCAGCTTCAGCGGTTCTGCCGCGTGGATGATAAAGAAGCGCTCTTGGCCTTCCTTGACATTGTTGTGTTCACTCTCTGCCGCCGCAGCCAGGCGGAAATTTACCTTTAATGGGGTTGTGGTTGCTGGCTGGAACTCGAAGCCGCTTTGTGGGCCCTGTTCTTTGGCCAGGGCTGCGGTGAGGTCGAAAGTGAAGTTGCTGAGTGCCTCGCTCGACTTTATGTAGTACTGGTCTTTGTTGGCCCAGTGCAACATAACCTCACGGCCATCGTAGGGCACAGCATAGGGAGCTGCACGGCTGTCGTTTTCGGCGACGAAGTAGCGCTTCGACATGAAGTCGCCCTTGTCGTAATAGCGGCTGAAGAAGCGGTACAGGTGTTCGTACACCTGGGCATCGTCAGCCAGTACGCCGCCACCATCGCGTGCGTGCTGCTGGGCAAGCTCGTATTCCTTACCGACCTTGGTGCCGCGATATTCAGGCTTTAGCTCTCCTGTGGGCAGGAAGGAGTCTTCCCCCAGTGTCTCGCTGACTTTCACTCGGGCGGCTTCTAGAGCGTCGTGGGCATTACTTTGCGATTGGCCAGCAAAGTGGGCATCGATTTCGCTACCTAACTCGGTATCGATAAAGGCTTTGATCTGCGCGCTACGGGCGTGAAGAATGCGGTACAGGCCGAAATCGAGCTCAGGCTGGTTGAGCTGGAAGAGGTCACCCAGCAGCGCTATAAATTGATTTTTTTGCTTGCTCATTTGTGTTTCTCAAAAGTTGATCAGGCGTAGGGCTTGAATTCGTTGCTGTCGTGGATAAGTAACTGCATTAGCTTGGGATGGATAAAGAGTTTTTCCTTGCCAACCTGCACCTCTTGCAGAATGCCAATGGCGACCAGCTCTTTGAGGTAGCGAGAGGCGGCTTGACGCTGAGCAATCTGCTTGTCGACGACGTTGCTGATGCGGCAGTAGGGCTGCTCAAAAATCACGTCCACCAGCTCGCGGGAATAGATTTTCGGCAGATGCTCGCGAACAAACTGGGTGGTGTGCTCGGACAGGCTGCGGATGGCGGCAATTTTGGTGCCGGTCCACCGGGCGGTTTCTTCCACGGCGCTGAGCATGTACAGCAGCCAGGGCTCCCAGGCTTGATCGCGGGTAACATCGAGCAGCAGTCGGTAGTAATCGGCTCTATGCGCAAGGAAGTAACGGCTAAGGTAGAGAATCGGTAGATTCAGCAGACCTTCCTGGATCAGGTACAGGGTATTGAGCACCCGCCCGGTACGGCCATTGCCGTCGGTGAACGGGTGAATGGCTTCGAACTGATAATGGCCAACGGCCATGCGCACCAGTGGGTCCAGGTCAGTCTCGTTTTGCAGGAAACGCTCCCAGTTAGCGAGCATGTCACGCAAGCGATCTTCTCCCTCCGGTGGGGTGTAGATGATCTCGCCAGTGCGGTCATTGGCCAGCTGGGTACCAGGCACCCAGCGTATATCCATGTTCATGCCCTTAAGCGTGCGACAAATTTCGACTGCTGTGCCAGCGGAGAGTGGGCGCTCGGCCAGCGACCGGTAGCCATGATCCAGAGCCTTGCGGTAGCGCAGGGCTTCGTTAGTCGCAGGGTCTGCATGGTTGTCGCCATCCTGGGCATGCTGGAAGAGCAAATCCGTGGTGGTGACGATACTTTCGATCTCCGAGCTGTCCTTGGCTTCCAGCAATGGGATGGTATTGATCAGCATCTTCTGGTTAGGGATCAGCTCCGCCGCCTGTTTTAATTCGGCCAAGGCTGTGCGCGCCTTAATACAGAGTTTGAGCACTGCGCGGGTTTCAAGCTCGGCTGCCGGTGGCAAGAGCGGAAGCTGGTTATAGGGCTTGTCGGCCAACCATGGGAGGTGGGATGCAGTCATGGTTAGGAGCCTGGTACTTGGGTATCCCTAAAGGCAAGGGCGCTAATCAGAGCGCCCTTTTCATGGTGTGAGTGTAAACATGTGCGCTTTACGTGTCGCTATTTTTTGATTTCTGCGACATGTTTTGTTGTTGTGTCGCTGGTTGCGACATTTTTGCGAAAAGTTCTTCGCGACATATCAGGCGACTACCCACCGAACGGTAAAGAGCGCATGAGTACGGCTGGAACGGTGCAGGCGTTTCTCAAGTGCCTCTATGAGTGCATCGCGACGCGCTTCGATCTCGTCCTCCACGGAGAAGATATCTTGGCGCTGGCGGCGTTGTTCCCCTTCCACCTTGCGAACATCGTCCTGGAGACGGCGTGCTTCGTCCATGCTCTGAGCGCTACGGGCTTGCCGCTTTAGGTCTTTCAGCTTGAGCTTGGTGTCCTGTAGTACCCGTTCGGCAGCGAGGATGCGGTCTTCCGCCCAGGCATCCAGTTTTTCACGCTCCTGCTGGAAGAATTTGTCGTTTTGCTCCAGCGCCTGGCTCAATGCTGCGTCGAGCTGGCGACGGGCGTTGCCATGCAGATCATCTGGGGGGGTGGCATGGGCTGGCTCGGTTGTGGCAGAAAGCTGGAAGAGCTTTTCGCAGGTTTCCTGGTCAAGCAACTCGCCGCTGTCTGCCATTGCGGTGAATACCAGGTGTTCCTCATGCTGGAAGCTGTCGAGCTCCAGCAAGTTGAGTTGCAGCCAGCCCTGCTGACCGACCAGTTGCTCGATGACGCTGATACGCGGGTTACGGCTTTCCAGCCATTGCGCATAATTGAAGCGCAGAGTAGCTTTGGGGGCAGGAGCATTGCGTCCTTGATCTAATACGTATTCGCCCAATGGGTGCGTCAGACGGTAGATTCGAGTGTTTTCAATCTGAGCTTGTTTTGCCAGCTCGCCCTTGCGAATGAGCTGGTAGTGCCCGGTTGCGATCTGGGGGAGGGGCGGTAGGCTAAGGTCAAAAGTAAGTAACTTGCTGTCGAACCTTGCCTGTTCTGCCAGGATGTACTGGGTCAGCTGCCAAAAAAGACGTGTGATTCTATCTAGTTGGCTTTCAGCGCGTTCTTTGTGGGTTTTGAGCAGGCTGTGGATGTCTGCGTCGAAATTTTCCAACAGAAGCTTTTCAGTTTCCAGCATGCGTGCCTGGATATCCGCATCCAGTTCTGCGCGGAGGCTGGCGAAAGCGGAGTCGATCTCTTGAGGCGTGCGGCAGCGGTCGTAGATTTCGGCAATGCGTTTCTCGAAGTCGATGCCGACTTCGATCCTGCCGAGTACTTGGTCAGACGCACCGAAGACACCATCGAACAGCTGAAACTTGTCCTGCAGTAGCTCCAATACGCGCTGGTCTGCGGCATTGCGTTGGTTTAGAAAATTGATCACAACCACGTCAAAGCGCTGCCCGTAACGATGGCAGCGACCGATGCGTTGCTCTACGCGCTGGGGATTCCAAGGTAGGTCGTAGTTCACCACTAGGGAACAGAACTGCAGGTTCACACCTTCGGCGGCAGCCTCGGTGGCAATCAGGATCTCGGCACTATCTCGGAAGTGATCGATCAGTGCGGTGCGGCGGTCGATGGCGGGGGAGCCGGTGACTCGATCGCTGCCATGGTAGCGAGCCAGCCAGCGCTGATAGATGCCGGTAGCGGCTTCACCCTGATTGCCACCGCTGAAAGTGACAATCTTGCCAGCGTGACCATGAGCTTCGAGAAAACGGGCCAAGTATTCCTGGGTGCGGCGAGATTCAGTGAAGATCACGGCCTTACGCGGCGCGCCCATGCCAGACATACGTGCGAAGCCTTGCTCCAACGCGTTCAGCAGGGCGAAGGATTTTTGGTCTTCACGAATGTTGTGAGCGATCTCGATATAAACATCGAGCTCTGCGATTTCTTTACTCAGCAGATCGAAGTCGACTTTGTTGGATGACTCGTGGGCCTCATAGTTGGCAGACTCTTCCGCTGCTTCGAGAAGGTCTTCCTCTAGGTCGTCTTCTTCTATCAGGTGCTCGAACCATTCCTCATCGATGCTCTGGCGGTCCAGCAATTTCTGCAGGCGTGCTTTGATGGCTTGTAGTGTGGCGACGACAGCTTCCGTGGACGAGGCCAACAGCTTGCGCAGAATAAGGGCCACGAGATGCTTCTGGCGCTGTGGGAAACCGTGGCTGAAGTCGCGGTGCAGATACGCGGAGATGAGGTCGTAAAGCCTCTGCTCGTCATCGCTCGGGGTAAATGGTGTGGTCAGCGCATGGCGCTGGGTATAGGGCACGTACTCAAGTACATCCCTACGCAGGGTGCGCTTGATAAAGTGTTGCAAACGACGGCGTAAAGCTGCCAGGTCACCATCAGTGTTGTTGTACTGAGCACGAAAGCTGCGCTCATCGCCGAAGATGTCCTCGTCAATCAGCGAGCTGAGACCATACAGCTCCATGAGTGAGTTCTGCAGCGGTGTGGCAGTTAGTAAGAGCTTGCGTCGCCCGGCCAGTGAGCGCTTGAGGGACTGCCCCGTTTCGTTGCTTTTCCGGTGGGCATTACGCAGCTTGTGGGCTTCATCGATGACGACTAAATCCCAGGGAATATTGCTTAGCTGCTCCTCCATACGCGCAGCGAAGTGGAGTGACATGATGCTGATAACGTCGCGGTCCAACGGATCGTAAATACCGTCTTGGCGAAGCTGCTTCCAGGTGCGGGCATCCAGCACTTGGGCGGGCAAATTGAATTTGTCGGAAAGCTCTTGCGCCCATTGCTTGCGCAGTGCCGCAGGGCAGATAACCAAGAGGCGGCGACGGCGTTCGGCCCATAGCTGTCCTAAGACCAGGGCGGCTTCAATCGTTTTACCCAGACCGACTTCATCAGCCAGCATCACGCCTTTGCTCAGTGGGTTTTGCAGGGCAAAAAGGGCGGCATCAATCTGATGAGGGTTGAGGTCGACACTGGCATCGAAAAGCGACTGGGAAAGCCGGTCCTCCTCGCTGGCTGCACGGCGACGTGTTAGCTCCCAAGCAAAATACTTGGCGTGGTGAGGGGTGAGCGTACCTTTCGATTCAATAGTCGGCATTGATTGCTCTCTGTTGTTCCTATTAGCCCGTTTTGCTTTTAGGTGTCTGGATATGCAGACTTTTAGATAAAGCGACTATAGCCAGTGGGCCGGGAGTTCGAGGGCATAGTTTTTGGCTACCCTCTCTTAGGCAGTCAGTATTTCTTGGTATCAGCAGACTGCCACGTTGAGCGGCGATCCAACAGGCATTTCAGCTCACTTAGATTGTGCATCCCCAAACGATGGAGGTTGCCCCAGCTCGGGATACCAAAAGGGTTGTAAATCACTACGGTAGCGTCACGCTCACTGGTTAGGCGCTTGTTGCCTGTCAGCTTTTCGGCGGCTTCCTCGGCGTCATCTCGGTCGTCGTAAGTACTGAGTAACTTCATGGGGGCCTTGAGTTGAGGTTTTGAGAAATTGTACTAGCTGCTATTGCTTCCATGCCTATCCCTTAAAGGCCATTTGTTCCGTATCACCTCATTTCAGCGCGGATAACACAAAAAAAAGAAGCTTTTATTTCAGGCCCTATGTGCCGATGATCACCCCAGGATTGGCCCAGGGTGGTCTGTCGGGCAGGATGATTAAGCTCTTGGGTTAATAGCTGCCTTGGTCGGCCAGTGATATGCAGCCTTCACGGCCCACCACTACATGATCCAATGTCTGAGCGCCAATCATGTTGAGAGCATTCTTGAGGGTAATGGTCAGTGCACAATTGGCCTGGCGGGGCTCGGGATCGCTAGACGGACGGTTGTGCACTAGGATCACGGCTGCTGCGTTATGTTCCAGGGAGATCTTGACCGCCTCTCGAGGTGAAACGCAGGCAACTTCCAATTCACCCCTGAATAGTTCCTTAAAGCCTATAACCCGGTACTCGGTATCGAGCAGTAACAAAGCAAAGACTTCGTAATCATGGAATTGCAGCAGGGTTTGTAGGTGACTGAAGACGAGTTTACGCTCGGTCAACGCCCGTCCTTTAGACAGACGATACATCGCGAGTTGTTGAGCCATCTGCAGGATGTCGGCCTCGGTAACCTGTGACTCCATGACATAGGTATCGGACATTTCACCGGCTTTGAGCTTGGGATATTTCATGCTGGTATTCCTATCCGAGCGCGTGAAAGCACTGGAGGCTGGGTGGCGCAGTTACTAGAGGCTGGGGCGGGATTAAATGATTCCGAGCCCCCTGAAGGCGAGAGCGCTTGGCAGTGGAGTGGCTAGATGGTTCACGCAACGAGTTGTAAGGCTGCATTGAGTGCCTTCTGTTTTATTACTGCACCTTGCCCAAACCATGCTGAATCCATTCGATACTCAGAGCTCCTGGCACGCTTTTCATGATCCACATATTCAGTCACGGCGTTTAGCAAGCCCCATGCTGTTCCGCGAGCGGATGCCATATCAGATCCTCTGCCTTTACCTTCGTAGAGGTTTTGTACCTTCTCCATAGCTCGTTTGTTGGGCAGTACATTGGGAATGGGGTCATGCGCGCTGGTGTCGCAAAGTACGTTCATAAAGAAGCCCATGGCCTCAGGCCACTTAACCTTACGTTCAGCGAGCGCGCGCATCCGGTACATGAATTCGTCCCATTGCGAGACGGCGATGCCCAGTTGTTTTTTGACCGTGCACGGATCAAAGCGGGTGCTGTGCGGCACCTTGATGGAGTGAGTGGCGCCGTTCAGGGAAATGCTCAAGGTGTTGTTGCAAACCACACGCACGGTGGTAGGCGTCGCGGTAGTGGCCAGTGTGCCGTCGCAGGAGGTAGCCAACAGCAGATAGCCGTTGACGTGATCATTGCCCTTCAGGGCAGTTGCCTGACCGGTTCTGGCGAGTGCCCAGAACTTGCGACCACCCTTGAGCACGCCAGCGGTTTCCAACTCGTAACCCGAGAACTCCGTTAGGTCTCGATAGAACTCCAACACTTCACGAGGCTGCACGACCTGATAGCGATGCGAGACCACCGATAACGGCGCTTTGGTATCGGAGCGATACAGCACCTTTTGTTCCGGGAACGAGTGAATACTGCCCAGATGGCCAGCAGCCTCGGCCTTGAAATGAACCGGGCTGTCCTGAATCTGCCAATGCATGCCCGCTTCACGCTGCCAGATTTCCAGCGGTTGGTGCGGCGACAAAGCAGAACCCACGCCATGCCAAGGCGTAGCGCCAACGTAAGCCATTTGTTCAATAAGATGAGCCATGGGAAAGATTCCTTTAGACGCAGGTCGGCATAAGCGCTGCGCAAAACGCAGCACGGGCCGGGATTAATTGTAACTGATCCATAAACCTCACCTATCCAAACAGGCGGCGTCTGAGGTGGGGAGGAATCAAATCATGCTGGCGC
>NZ_WIWH01000018.1:0-106131 GCF_009600035.1 Pseudomonas sp. FSL R10-2964
GTTGTTTGGTCATCTGACACCTCGATCTGGCGAGCATTCTCGCCTAAATGGGTGTCCGGTTTCATTAGACCACTACAACTTTGAATACGGCCCGCAGCTTCTTGAAAGCTATGTGAACATCGCCAAATATTCCGTGAAACACAAGGTCAACATCACAGGCATCCCAGACACAACTATCCTCTCGCTACTCGAACCCTCCATCGCTAAACTTGGCGTCCAGTACCTAGGAATTTCTACTCGCTCCAACGGAAGGGATCCTGGTACTGAACTAAAAGAAAGCAAGGAACTGTATTTCAGCAAGCTACGGGGCAATGTAGGGCTACTGGAACTCATCGCGGTCTATTACGGATCTATCCAGTTGTTGGTAGGAGCAACGATGGCGAAACGGGGTTGTGAACTACGCGGCCTCGATCCTGCCAACTGTCTCAGCGCGGACAAAAAGTGGCTGATCGCCCCTATCGCCAAGTCTAGTCGGGGTCTAAAAGGTCGCAGGGCTCGAAACGCCCGCCCCATTGATCCCCTAGCGGCGGAAATGGTTCAGACGCTCATTGACTTCCAGACAGAGCTGATCAGCATCGGCTTCATCGATCAGCACCTTCCCTTGTTTTCGTCCCCAGGCATCATAGGCACAAGTTCTTTGACGCCTTGCGACGTTTACCTCTACTACAAAAATATTGATCTGTTTTGTGATTACTTTGAGGTCGAGCGCGACAGTTTGGGGCGTCGCTACTACATCCGCCAACACCAACTGAGGCGGTTCTTTGCCTTAATCTTCCTCCATTGTGGGTACGGGGCAAGCGTAGGCATCCTGCAGTGGATGTTCGGGCACACTGACCCGGCGCACATCTGGAATTACATTACGGAGGAGCTGCCAGGCAAGGAGCTTCAAAACACCTTGTCGCAAGCCCTCAGCGAGCGTATCGCCTCTGGCGGCGCCACGTACTATACTGATGTGGTTGATCTGATTGAGGCTAAATTCGGCACCCGAAACGTGTCATTAATGGATGCAGAACAGCTCGCAGAATACTTTGACTTTCTTATGGAAAGCGACCAAATGACCATGGAGCCAGTTTTCCTGGAGAGTGATAACGGTTTACGGGTTGACATACTTGTTGTTGTGAGGAAACAAGATGAAATGGGATGAGGGAAAAACCATTCAAGCCGCCTCGATTGAGAACACGAGAAAGTTATTACTAGCGATAATCGCGACGCCTTACAAGTACCTCAAAAGTGTCGTTATAAGGGACTCCCTTATTAGCCAGGCATCTCTGGCGAAGCTCGCTTTGGAAACGATCGTTGAGGGAGAGACGCTACATATATCACCCATAAGTTTAAACACATTTAAGCAAAGAAGCGAAGAGCGAATACCGGGTGGATTCCTTGCAATAGATCGCCTACGTAAAAATGCTGCGTCGGTTATCAACAAGGAGGAAAAAAAAACACCCACGAAAAACAATAGAACTAGAGAGGCGATACTGGCGCAATTGGCGGAGCTTAATCTCAGCCTTGATGTACAGAAGCGCTCAAACTTGATACTCCTGCAAACCTTATCGGATGTCCGCAGTAAGCTGGATGGCGTAGTCAGCGCACAAGATGAAGTGACGCGCAAGATTCGCGCTGCGGAAATATTAAAGCGTATCACTGCAATAACCAGTCTAAACCCTGAAATGTATCAAATCCCGCCTATACAGAAGGCATCGGTCGTATCTATCACGGCCAAGGGTAAGAAAAATGAATGAAGAATTTCTGGTGGAAACGCTAGATCATGTAGATCTGTTCCAGAGATTTT
This sequence comes from Pseudomonas sp. FSL R10-2964, assembly GCF_009600035.1. Classification (NCBI taxonomy): domain Bacteria; kingdom Pseudomonadati; phylum Pseudomonadota; class Gammaproteobacteria; order Pseudomonadales; family Pseudomonadaceae; genus Pseudomonas; species Pseudomonas sp. FSL R10-2964. The sequence goes on from NZ_WIWH01000018.1 coordinate 1,790, forward strand.
CCGGAGGTAAGACGCGCAAGCATGCCTTCTACAAATTCCCATACATAAAGTGGCCAAATAACGAGCCATGCCATATCGCCAATCTCTATTTGCTAAAACTATCCAAGAAGCATGAGCAAATTTCTGCTGATGGTCGAAGGCAGGACAGCAAGGGTGGAACGATTGGCCAGTACGCGAGCAACATTAGCCAGCTGATAAGACGCTGCTGGCATTACAGGGTCGACCCTTATCACATAACCGACAAGTTTTTTGAAGATTTCATCATTGAGCTAATTGAAGAGCCCAACCCTAGAAAACCTGATAAACCAAAAAGAGCAGACAGAACCACCATCAACATAGGTAGAGAGTGCTTAAAGTTCCTAGCTTGGATTGGCGAATTTTATGGCGACCTCAACTTCGTATCACCAAAAGGCACCATCAAGTTAACCACCGAAGAAGTAATTCGCACCTTCAACAATCAACACAAAGTAACAACTACGATCTCGCACCACTCTTTCCCCCTACCTTTCCGCGAGCACACACGAAGCCCAATTTCTGAGCATAACATTGACAAGATGGTGCAGGCGGTAAATGATAGCGGCAAGTCCGAGTTCCTCAAAGCGCGACACCTTGCACTGCTCACACTTCTTCAGCATACAGGCGCTCGGCGATCGGAAATCGCATCCCTGACAACATCGTCACTGCGTGATGCCCTGCTGATGAAGTATCCAATGCTAAAGCTGGTAACGCTTAAGCGCGGCGAAGCATTTGTCCGTGAAGTTCCGGTGAATGCGATTGCATTGAATGAGGTCAAAAAATACTTAGCCGCAAGACAGAAGTTGATCAAAGCACACCCAGAAAACCAAAACGACTACTTGCTCATATCTGAAATAACAGCAAAACCGATCGCACCTGAGACTATAACGTCGATAGTCTCGAAGATCAGAGAATCGGCTGGAATTGAAGAGCAAGCATGCGCGCATATGTTCCGCCATGCCTTTATCACGAACTTGTTCAGATTGCTCGTCGAACGACACAAGTATGAAAGCAAGGATGAGTTCCAAGCAGCACTTATCAGCGACAAGGAATTCTTACGCAAAGTTAGGGAGTGGACAGGCCACAAGAGCATTGAGTCTCTCAGAGACTATCTAACAAAGGTATTCGAAGGAGATAAGAGCATAGGTGATGCGGCTGAAAGCGTGCACAAGACTAATACGTTAACGCTTTATCAGAAGAACTCCGATGCTCTTTACAACGAATTCAAGCTCAAAAAAATAACTCCAGATGAGTTTATGCGACGGAGTGACGAGTTGATGGCGCTGCGGGATCTCGAGCTTTCTAGGTATGACGGCCAGCCTAAGTCTCTTTAACGCCTGGCGGTGATGACGACCGTCCACTGCTACACGCAGGACAGTGCCCCCCGTAGTGCCCCCCATCTGGGTACATAACGGGGCAAAAGGAACTTAATGTTCCGTATCGGGGGCATTACGCCATACGCTTCGGGCTTCCATTCTCAAGCCTCTGGCCCATCGTGGGCCGGCGCGCTCCGCTTGCGCTTTTGGCCACAAGTTGCAGGATGGTATCGGGAACAATTATGTCGAGGTGCTCATCGGTTGCGCCAACTGATAATCCCTGTCCTGTCCACACGGATGCCGCTCTACCTAAAGTGCATTGCCACCTATGAGTTTTTATTAGGGTGTGCGATAAATGCGGCACAGCGCCTGGGCACTATATCGATAGCAATTGCAATCAGCGAGCTTGGAGAGTGTCTAGAAAAGCCGGGGCGATTCAATATACCTTCGAGACCTTCGCGTTATTCGTAACCGTCCGGCCAGCACCCTCTGCTGACAGCCCTCCGAATTGGCCAAGATAGTGGACACCATTTTTTAGTGGACACTATCTTGGATATCATTGCCCCAGCCCGTCGACCCGGTCGTCGCCCCAACTTCCCGCCAGAGTTCAAACGCAAAGTTGTCGAAGCCACGTTCCAGCCTGGCGCCTCCGTGTCGTTGATCGCTCGTGAGCATGACGTCAATGCCAACCTGGTCTTTCGCTGGCGGCAGCAATATCAAGAGGGCTTGTTCGGCCCGGCCAGCCAGAGTGCAACGCTTTTGCCTGTCCAGGTGATCGAGGCGCCAATAGATTTACCGCAAGTCATTCAGTCACCGCCTGAGTGTCATTCCGTGATCGTTGTTGAGGCGGGAAAAGCCAAGCTGCGCATCACTGGCACGCCTGACCCGCAGACCCTGCAACTCATCTTGCAGCAGTTACTGCGATGATTGCTCCGCCCGCTGGAACCCGCATCTGGATCGCTGCCGGCGTCACGGACATGCGCCGTGGCTTCGACGGTTTAGCCGCACTGGTGCAGACTCAGCTTGAAGCCGATCCGTTCTCCGGTCAGATCTTTGCTTTTCGCGGACGGCGCGGTGACCGGATCAAATTGCTATGGTGGGACGGCGACGGGTTGTGTCTGTTTTGCAAACGGTTGGAACAAGGACGCTTTGTCTGGCCGCAAGCAACCAGCGGCAGCGTGTCGCTGACGGCTGCGCAGTTGTCGATGCTGTTGGAAGGCATTGATTGGCGCAGGCCAATTCGTACAGCACCCATCCTCGCGGTCTGACTTGCCACGCTGAAAAAATCCCAAGTAACATTCGGTCATGACGCTCGCGACCGACTCTTTGCCTAACGATCTTCAAGCCTTGAAGGCTCTGGTCTCTGCCCAGCGGGCAGAGATTGAGCGCTTGAAAATGATGATCGCCAAGCTGCGTCGTATGCAGTTCGGTCGCAGTTCCGAGCAACTGGACGCCATGATCGACCAACTCCAGTTGAGCCTTGAAGAGTTGCAAGTCAGCCAGACTGAACTGACACCACCAATCGAACCGCCCCCTCGCGTCGTCTCTCGGCGCAAGCCGTTGCCTGAACACCTGCCTCGCGAAATTCACGTCCATCAGCCCGAATCGCAATGCTCCGGTTGCGGTGGGAAACTTCGCCATTTGGGGGAGGATGTGTCTGAGGTGCTGGAGTACGTCCCAGCGCGTTTCAAAGTGATCCGCCATGTTCGCCCCAAGTGGGTTTGCCGCTGCTGCGAGCACATCGCTCAGGTGCCGGCACCGAGTCGCCCGATAGCCCGAGGCCTTGCAGGCCCTGGGCTACTGGCCCACGTGCTGGTCTCCAAGTTTGTTGACCATTTGCCGCTGTATCGGCAATCCGAGATCTACGCCCGTGAGGGCGTGGATCTGGAGCGCTCAACTCTGGCCGACTGGGTCGGCCAGAGCAGTCAATTGCTCAGGCCGCTGATCAACACCCTTGAGCGTCATGTCATGAGCGGCCATAAAGTTCATGCCGACGACACGCCGATTGGTGTACTTGCGCCGGGCAACGGCAAAACCAAAACGGCTCGCCTATGGACATACGTGCGGGACGACCGACCTGCCGGTTACACGACACCGGCGGCGGTCTGGTTTGCCTACTCCCCGGATCGCAAGGGGCAACATCCCCGTGCTCATCTCAAGAGCTTCAGCGGGATCTTGCAGGCTGACGGCTACGCCGGTTTCGCTCAGCTGTATGCTGCAGGCAGCATTCAGGAAGCCGCCTGCTGGGCTCACGCCCGCCGCAAGTTTTACGATGTCTACAAAGACCAGGCTTCACCACTTGCCAGTGAGGCGCTGCAACGGATTGCGGCCCTGTATGCCATCGAAAGCGAGATCCGCGGACAACCGCCAGATCATAGAAAAACGGTTCGGCAAAGTCGGGCGAGTCCACTGCTGGAGCACCTGCACGCGTGGCTTAACCAGACGCTGGCTCAACTGTCGAAAAAATCGACATTGGGCGGTGCAATCCTCTATGCCCTCAACCGGTGGCAGGCTTTAACGCGCTACTGCGATGACGGCCGAATCGAAATCGACAACAACGCCGCCGAACGGGCGCTGCGCGCCGTCGCGCTGGGCCGCAAAAACTACCTGTTTGCCGGTTCCGATGCCGGCGGAGAACGAGCGGCTGCGATTTACAGCCTGGTGGGTTCGGCCAAGCTCAACGACCTGAACCCGCAAGCCTATTTGACACACGTGCTGGAGCGCATCGCCGACTACCCAATCAATCGGGTCGACGAACTGCTGCCCTGGAACGTTTCTCTCACACTGACTGAATTCTGCGAGGCTGCCTGATCCATGGTTAAAACTGTCCGTTTACCCAAACCCGCCCCCGACCTGTTGCTGCTGCACATTGAGCTGAAGTGGATCACTCCGACGATCTGGCGTCGGTTCGCGGTGCCTGAAAACATCACCTTGGGCAAACTGCACCATGTCATCCAGGTCGTGATGGGCTGGAGTGATAGCCATCTGCATGAGTTTGAAATTGCCGGTGAGAATTACGGCATGCCCGACCCTGATGGTTGGGGGCCGACGGTAAACCCTGAAGCCCGTAAAACGCTGATCAAGGCGCTGAGCGGAAAGCGGACATTTAATTATCTCTACGACTTTGGTGACAGTTGGCATCACAGTATCAAGGTCGAAAAGACGTTACCGGCGGTTGCGTGTCCTCAGGTGCCGTACTGCATCGATGGCGCCAATGCTTGCCCACCGGAAGACGTGGGTGGCGGGCCTGGTTATGAGGACTTTCTGGAGGCCATGGGCAACCCCAATCATCCAGAGCATGACGACATGGTTGAATGGCATGGCGATGTTTTTGATCCGGCGGCATTTGAGTGCGAGCGCGTGAATCAGTGGCTTAAACGGATTAAGGTTTGAGTTGCAAGGCGGTGTAGTTCGGACGCTTACCGTTATTCGGTTTCGATGGCATCTTGCTTCCCCCACGCTTCTTGATTCGCCTAGGAGCAGCAACCGGAGCGCGTCCCAGCAGCGGGTTCGAACAAGGACTCTACAATCGTGCAATCTGGGGAGTTTGAACCCAAGCAAATTGACTCACACGTGCCTGCCATTGAGAGCAGCTCTATCCGGATTTGCTGGAGCTTAGCTACCTTCGACTCTACTTCTGCTAGGTGCTTCTTGACCACCGACAGCGCGTCAGCGCACGGACGATCAGCATCTGCTGCGAGCGCGATGAGTTCTCGGATATCGTCGAGGGGAAAGCCTAACTCACGATTCTGACGGATGAAGACGAGTCTTGAACGATGCTTCTCTGTGTAGATTCGGTGCCTGCCGGTCGACCGCAGCGCCGGAGGTAAAAGGCCTATTTTCTCGTAATAGCGAATAGTTTCAATGTGGCAACCCGTTGATTTAGACAACGCCCCGATTCCTGACATGCGAATTCCCCAAGCATTTTCTTGAACCTGTAGTAGCTACAGATATTACCCTGCTCAATCGAAAATTGATTTCACGCGTTTTAAGGGCATTTTGTGGACAGAGAACAGCTAGAGAAGAACCAGATTCCCGTCTACTTCGTCGCGGTCATTGTCGCTGCTATCGGAGGTCTGCTCGCACCTAATGCTTCTCAAGCGTTAGGTGCGTTGGTGACGCCAGCCATCGCTGTGCTGATGTACACCATGTTTCTACAGATCCCATTCCTGGATCTCCGTGAAGGGCTTGCAAACAAGCGTTTCATGACGGCGCTGCTGACAGCCAACTTCGTCGCCATCCCCCTGTTGGTTTGGGCGTTGACCATGGGCCTAACGGGTCACCCAGCGATTTTGGTGGGTGCACTGTTGGTCTTGCTGACGCCTTGTATCGACTATGTGGTGGTGTTTACCCATATCGGTAAGGGCGACTCCAAACTGACTCTGGCGGCAACGCCGTTACTACTCTTGCTTCAGCTTGTGCTACTGCCCCTGTATCTGGCCTTCATGCTGGGTAATGACTCGGGGGTGGTTATATCGGTGGGCCCATTTGTTGAGGCTTTCGTAGTGCTGATTGCTTTGCCCTTGGTATTGGCGGTAGCAACAGCTGCCGGTACAAAAAGGTCACGCGTCGTTGAGGGTTGGAACAACGCTTGGGCTTGGATGCCTGTACCGGCTATGGCAGCGGTATTGGTCGCAGTGATCGGATCTCAGATTTCAGCGGTGGTCAGAGACATGGACAAGCTGCTGCCCGTCATTCCTGTCTACATTGGTTTCATGCTCTTGGCACCATTGGTTGGTGCGCTGGTTGCGCGAGCATTCAAATTGCCGGCCATCACTGCAAGATCAGTAGCTTTCAGTAGCTCGACACGCAATTCATTGGTGGTTCTGCCACTGGCATTGGCCTTGCCAGAGGAAATCAGAGGGCTCGCTGCGGCAGCAGTCATTACTCAAACGCTGATTGAGTTGGTCAGCGAACTAATTTACATCCGAGCAATTCCTGCTTTGGTGTGGCGCAAAATGTAGATGCCAGCGAAGACATAAGCCCAAAACACCCTGCGCGATTAAGCGGGCGCCCACCTATGCGGTAGCAGCTCGTTAATCTTACTCGCGCGCTGCGTCGGCAGGCTTATAAGAACATCTTTCAGGTAAGCATATGGATCGTGCCCGTTTAGGCAGCCCCGCAAGGTTTGATGCTTTCAGGGATCAGTCCGAAATAAAGCAGGTTGTGATAGAGAGCGATGAGCCAGCCCACAACTGCTAATGGCAGTGCATAGCGCCAAACACCGGCGTCCGATAAAAAGCAGGCGACGCCCAATACAAGGACGAGTGGAAACATGAAGGCTCGTTGAAACCAACAGAGCACACAGGGCAGTTGCCCCATGACTTCACCAACGAATAGCACGGCGATTGTTGATACCAGAGCGAGCAACCAAGCACAGAGCAGTAGTGCCCAAGCTCCGGATTGATGCTGTTTTAACGGTGCTTCCATAGGATTCAGTCCGCTTTCTTTTGAGCGCGCGCAGATTTGCTTATCACCTAAGGCGCGTAGAATGAAGGTTCTAGCAACTATAAGGTCAAGCGAAATGAGTCCGACCACATATACAGTCGGAGCCTTGGCGAAGGCGACCGATACCAAAGCGATAGCCATCCGCCATTACGAGCAGGTCGTCCTCCTGCCCTCCGCAGGTCGTTCAGCATCGGGCTATCGCTTCTACACCGACGAGGAGCGCGACCGTCTACTGTTTATACTCCGTAGCCGCGCACTGGGCTTCAGTCTTGACGATGTTCGAGAGTTACTAGGCTTTGCTGATACACGCGACGCTTCCTGCGCTGGGGTGGACGCAAAAGTCGAAGGGCAGTTAGAGCAGGTTCGAGTGCGCATCCGAGACCTGCAAGGTTTGGAGTCGGAATTGGAGCGCTTGATAGCTTGTTGCGAGGGTGGCGTGATCGAGCAATGCCGCATTATCGAGTCAATGTCCAATCGTCGTTAGGCGTGCTAGGCGTGCGGCTTGAAGCTCTCTCGCTATGCCTGCAAGATGCGCGTAATTTCCTTAGACTTACTAGGGCAGGTTTAAATCACCAACCGCAGTGCTTGCAGAGCTGCAACGTGCCCCCGGATAAAACAATGGGCACCGCTGCCGGCGTCAGCAACTTCTGAGGCTTGTATGCCAACCAACTTGGAGAGCTGAAGCGGGTTACCCATAGCATTACCTCACGCCGCTGGATCGCATCGATGAGATTCGATGGCTTATAGAACCCCACCTTATTTTCGGGAAAGTTTGGGCGTAGCAGTTCGATACTGTCGCTTACAAAATTGCAGCCGATGTACTCCTTCTCACCAATGGTGTGAAGTTTCCTTCCATGCCCTGGCTGACGCAGTAACGCTGTCCTACAAGGGTCAGGCCGCCCCCCTCGTTCTTGAGACCAAATCTGATCGTCGTGCTGTGTGAGGTAAGCTGCTCATTGATGATTCAGGCGACGGCGAGATGGCTGCGTGGGCAGGGGCGCATGTCCTGACCGACAATCCCGGAGCGATGATGTATCCGTCCACCATGTTCCGCATAAACAATGTCACTGAACAACTGAATCAAAACCGAGGATAGGACAAGCTCTCCGCGCTCATGGTCGCGGAGGAAGAGCGGACTGACAAGCGCTTCCTGCGCAAAAGCCCAATCATCCGACTTAAAATTCATGGCATCTAGTGGTTGCCGATTTTGGTTTCGACGACTTCGTATGTGTTCGGATTTTTTTTGGATCTTCACTTGACGCGGCTTACAGCTGGGCCAGCCGTAAGGAAAAACTACGATAAGTTTCAGGTAAATCATTCATCCGACACTTCCTTGATTCCTTAATTAGTGCTGACTCCAAGGCTGGGAGTCTAAACTAATTTTATCCATGCTCTTATAGCTGGTCGAGCACCGCGCATCCGCACCTCTCACGTGCGAATTAAAGATTTCTGGTCGCTAAGTGAGCACGGTGTAGCAACTAGCATTGTAAAAACTCAGAGCCGCAAACGGCTGATCGCACGGCACGCGCGTCAACACTCCAAGAAAGCCGCCGAATATTACAAAATTGTAATTTCTCAATCATGCCCCTGTTATCTACAGATTGCAACGATACAACTCGGCGATGACATAGGAAGCGCGACCAGCTTCCTTCAAACAACAATTCCAGCCGAAGTGCTTTCTAGTTCTGCCGAACCGAAGGAGTGATTAATGATTAACAATACAAAGTTTTCGATAGCCGCTATGGCAATGGTTGTCAGCTCTGTGCCGTCAATGGTGATTGCGGAAGAAAAAAATGGCGGTTTTATAGAGGATAGTAGCCTTACCGTCCTTAACCGCAACTACTACTTCAATCGCGAACATCGTAACGGAGAGTCAAGCCCTACAGGCAATGGATATTCAGAAGCATGGGCAAACGCGATTATTACTAAATTCGAGTCTGGATTTACCCAGGGCACAATCGGTGTCGGAGTGGATGCGTTTGCTATGATTGGAATAAAACTCGACACGGGTGGCGGCCGTAATGGCGGCCGTAGTTCATTTGATGTCCTTCCAGTCAATAGCAACGGAGAGGCAAGGGACGAATACACAAAAGTGGGAGGTGCGGCAAAAATTCGCGCCTTTGACACCGTAGTAAAAGTCGGTGACGTATTCCCATCCACCCCAGTTGTGGCTGCTGGCGACTCAAGACTACTACCGGAAAGTTTCACTGGCGTCACAGCAACCAATACTAGCATTGAAGGCTTGACCGTTCAGGGCGGTCGCCTACATGCCATGAGCCAGCCAGTTTCGAGCAACATGCGCGACAACTTTGCGACCTTCTATGCCGGGCCTGTTAACTCGCCTTGGGCAGGCTACTTTGGTGGTGATTATAACTTAAACAAAAACGTCACCCTTAGTCTTTACTCCAGTCGCCTCAAGGACGTATGGAATCAATACTATGCTGGCACCGGAGTAAACTACTCATTATCAAATGAGCTTTCCGTATTCGGAGGCCTTAACTATTATAAGGCTGTCGATGAAGGAAAAAAATTACTTGGCGATTTCGACAATAACATATGGAGCGGTAAAGTAGGCGTGAAGTATGGTGCGCACACACTTGCACTATCCCATCAGCGAAATAATGGAAATAACGACTTCGATTACCTGCGTCAGTCGGACTCAATCTTTCTTGATAACTCAATTCAGTACAGTGATTTTAACTCACCTAAAGAACGCTCTTGGATGGTTCGCTACGACCTCGACATGACATCGTATGGTGTGCCTGGCTTGTCGTTTATGACGCGTTACGGTCGTGGCACTGATGCTGATTACTCTAACGCCAATACGACGTACATGAGACGCGATGCGGATGGAAACCCACTTACTGACCAGAAACGTTGGGAGCGTGACATCGAAGTAAAATATGTCGTTCAGACAGGTACCTTGAAAGATATGTCTTTCCGCCTACGGCAAGCTAATACTCGCGCAACCACATTTGAGTCGGATCTGGATGAGGTTCGTGTGATTATTGAGTATCCATTAGCTATTCTTTAAGATCTGCGCAGGATGAATCGTCCTAGACGAACATTCCGTTTTAGCTGGAAAATTTCAAAAATGTAATTTTTCAATCATCTTCCTGTTAGCTTAAGTCACCTATAGTAAACTGGAGTTCATAGATAGCAATCTGCTAGCGCATCTGGCTAGACTGCTACAGGTAATTAACACCCTTGCAAAAACCTGGAACTCACTGCTGTCAAGTTGAAGCTCCGCATCCACTTTTAGATTACTCATCTAAATACGATGTATTTTAAGACGCCCTTCGGGGCGTCTTTTTTATGCCTGCAGTAAACACCCCCCACATTTTATGTCTTATGACGCACTTCAAAAATATGACCCCCTATGCCAAGAGCGTAGAGGCTAACCACCTTTACGGCATTTTCCTGCCACTGTGTATCTGACTGTATTCAGTACTCCTTCAGAGTCTTCGTATGTCATAGCTGCGGGCATCACCCCGCACCCTTCCGCTGGTCGCACCATGCTAACTACATTCACAACATCTAATTTCATTCCGTATTTATATTGCTTAGCTACGGGAATTTTTTTTCCATGCCTAATCGCATACTGCTCCATAGCTACGGAGTTGGCACTCATTCTTTTTTCAAAAACCTTGTCACTATCTTTAGCAAATACGTTTGAAGAGATCGCAGCGACCACAATAAAAATAACATAATTAATAGTCTTCACTTTTTGCACCTCACATGTCAATAAAAACCCCGCAACCGGAATCGGGGCGGGGCTTATGTGTAGCACCACTACATTTACTTACTAATCGGGCCCTTATCACCGCCTGACATTTTCGGAGGAGTTTTTTTCAGCTCTTTGGCTAAAAACTTCTCCATAGCCTGCTCGGTAGCTTGAGTAGCTCTAGCAATAGTCCGGTCTCCACCACCCTCAGCCAATGCAGTGGAAGAAAGAATCAATGCTCCTACAAGAGCGTAAATTTGTGCGATTTTCATTTCGACACCTCATATTAAATACTGGTATTAGAGTATCAATACGAAGCTATCAATACGGTGGCACTAAGATTACATATCCGTCATCATTGATATAAATAGCCCGCTAATGAGGATCAGCAGCGGGCTTTAAAAACAAACTGCTATACTATTTCTTGTTTTTCGCTGTCTGCCTCTTCATCTTTACGGTGTGCCCAGTGATATAACGCAGGAAGTATCAGTAGGGTCAACACAGTTGAGGACAGTATTCCGCCGATCACAACGGTAGCTAGGGGCCGCTGGACTTCCGCGCCTGTTCCAGTAGCTAGAGCCATGGGGATAAAGCCAAGGGATGCCACCAAAGCTGTCATTAATACTGGGCGCAACCGCGTCAGCGCTCCTTCATTGATCGCAGAACTCAACGAATGTCCCTCTTCTCGAAGGTTGCGGATAAAAGCAATCATCACCAGACCGTTCAGCACTGCCACACCCGACAATGCAATGAAACCAACACCCGCCGAGATCGACAGCGGGATATCACGTAGCCACAAAGCCATAACACCACCCGTCAATGCGAATGGAATCCCGGTGAATACCAGCATGCCGTCTTTGAGATTGTTAAACATCATGAACAGCAGGGTGAATACCAAGAGCAGAGCCACAGGGACAACTATCTGCAAGCGTTTGGCAGCTGATTGAAGTTGTTCAAACTGCCCACCCCAGGTAGCCCAATAACCGGCCGGAATCTCTACCTGTTGATCAATGGCGATGCTAGCCTCCTTAACGAATGATCCGATATCCCGTCCACGTACATTCGCGCTGACAATGACCAGACGCTTACCGTTCTCACGACTGATCTGATTCGGGCCAAGTACAAGATCGAGGGTCGCCACTTCTGAAAGGGCAATAAAACCGATCTGATCGGCATTGCCATTGAGCAGCGCCGGGACTGGAATCAGCAGTGTGGACAACCCCTCAACGTCCTTACGCATGGCGTCGGATAAACGCACCACTATGTCGAAGCGGCGATCTCCCTCATACATCGTCCCGGCCTGGCGGCCACCGACAGCCACCGCAATGGTGTCTTGAACGTCTCCAACGTTCAGACCGTAACGTGCGGCTTTGTCGCGGTCTATGTTTATGGTCAGTACAGGTAGCCCCGTTGTCTGTTCGACTTTAACCTCGGAGGCGCCATCGACCCCCTGCATTGACGCGGCAATTTTCGCAGCGGTACTGTTAAGCACTGCCATGTCATCACCGAAGACCTTGACCGCCACATCACTTCGCACGCCTGAAATCAACTCGTTGAAACGTAGTTGGATAGGCTGGGAAAGCTCATAGTTGCTACCGGGCATAGCAGCCGCTGCTTTCTGGATCTCTTCTGTCAACGTCTCCCGGGACTTGCTTGGATCAGGCCATTGATCCTTCGGCTTGAGCATCACATAACTATCAGAGATGTTCGGCGGCATTGGATCGGAAGCAATCTCTGCAGTACCGGTTCGAGCAAACATCCGTTCGACTTCAGGCACTTTTTCCAGCACAAGCTTTTCCAGGCGCTGCTGCATTTCCACCGATTGCGTCAGACTTGTACCGGGTACTCGTAATGCTTGCAGTGCAAAATCGCCTTCGCTGAGACTAGGTACAAACTCACTGCCCATTCGACTGGCGACCACGCCACTCGCAGCGATGACACCTAATGCCATGGCAAATGCCAGCGATCGATGACTCATGACCCAATCCAGCGCGGGGGCATAAGCCCGTCGCGCTCCTCGCATTATCACGTTCTCTTCTTCCTTGACTTTGCCCGTCACGAACATGGCAATTGCCGCAGGAACAAAGGTTACGGACAGCAGCATAGCGCCTAGCAAGGCGATCACGACGGTGAACGCCATGGGGTGGAACATTTTCCCTTCGACACCGGTCAGGGCAAAAATAGGTAGATAAACGACCATGATGATCAACTGCCCGAAAATCAGTGGTCGACGGGCTTCTTTGGCTGCTGCAAACACTTCGTGAAAGCGCTCGGAGCGAGTGAGGAGGCGCCCGTGATGGTGCTGCGCATTGGCGAGGCGCCGTATAGCATTTTCGACAATAACCACTGCACCGTCGACGATAATACCGAAGTCCAGAGCCCCCAGGCTCATCAGGTTGGCGCTGACTTTGTTGGTGAACATACCTGTGAAGGTAAAGAGCATGGCTAGAGGAATGACCATGGCAGTGATCAGTGCTGCGCGAATATTGCCTAGGAATAGGAACAAAATCGCGATTACTAGGATTGCACCTTCAATCAGATTCTTCTTGACCGTGGCAATAGCCTTGTCTACCAAGTTAGTACGGTCGTAAACAGTGATCGCAACCACCCCTTTAGGCAGTGAACGGTTGATTTGCTCTAGCTTGACTGCAACGGCCTGAGAGACGGTACGGCTGTTCTCGCCTATCAGCATGAACACCGTGCCGAGTACCACTTCACGACCGTTTTCGGTCGCCGCACCGGTACGCATTTCACGCCCAATATCCACGGTCGCCACATTTTTAATACGTATAGGGGTGCCATCGACGTTGGCGATCACGATATTGGCGATGTCGTCGGTGGTCGCCACTTGGCCAGGGGCACGAATCAGTAGTTGTTCGCCACTGCGCTCAATGTAGCCGGCTCCTACGTTAGCATTGTTGCTTTCCAGCGCGGTCACAATGTCTGTCAGGGTCAGCTTGTAAGCGGCCAAGCGTTTTGGATCCGGAGCAATCTGGTATTCCTTGGCGAATCCGCCAATGGTGTTAATTTCGGCGACCCCAGGAACGTTGCGCAGCTGAGGTTTAATAATCCAATCTTGGATTACCCTCAGGTCGGTCGGCGTATAGGGACTACCATCCTCTTTTACGGCGTCTTCTTGGGCCTCGACAGTCCACAGAAAAATCTCACCCAAACCGGTAGAAATCGGCCCCATGACAGCTTCCACGCCTTCGGGCAATTGTTCCTTTGCCATCTGCAATCGTTCATTGACCAATTGCCGGGCGAAGAATAGGTCGGTGCCTTCCTTGAAAATCACCGTAACTTGTGAAAGCCCCGAGCGTGAGAGTGAACGCGTCTGCTCAAGTGCCGGCAGACCTGCCATGGCGGTTTCAATAGGGAAAGTGATGCGCTGCTCAGTCTCCAGTGGCGAGAAACCTGCGGCACCAGTATTGATTTGCACCTGGACGTTGGTGATGTCGGGCACGGCGTCGATCGGCAGCTTCTGGTAGCTAGCAATGCCGAGTCCGGCCATGAGGAGAACCGCGAGCAGGACGATTATGCGTTGCTCGATGGCAAATTGGATTAGGCGTTCGAACATGAGAACCTTCTCGTGGAAGTGGCGGATCAGTGGGCGTGTTCAGCCGAGGCTTTACCCAGTTCTGATTTCAGAATGAAGCTGCCGGCAGCAGCGACTTGAGCTCCGGGCTCCAGGCCCTCTGTGATCTCAGCCAGACCTGCTGCACGACTACCTATTACTACTGCTTGCGCCTTAAACCCGTCATCAGTTCGAACGAAAACTGTTGGCCTATCCTCGACCGTCTGGATTGCTGCTTCTGGTACTGCGACTTTCGCCAGCCGGGTATCGGTATCAACCAGTACGGTTACGAACAGCCCGGGACGCCAAGCCCCTTGCGGATTCGCTATGGACACACGGACAGTGGCGGTACGAGTCTGCTCACCCAGTAAACTCCCAACGTAGGCCACGGCACCCGTAACTTCCGCATTCAACTCAGCGGCACTAACCGTGACAGACTTGCCCACCAGGACTTTGCTCAAATCCTTAGGGGAAACGCCAAAAGTCACCCAAACATGCGACAAGTCCGAGAGCGTAAAAGCATTGCTGGTTTCACTGACAACCTCACCAAGGCCCAAGTGCTTTTCGACCACAACGCCATCGAACGGTGCACGCAGCTCATACCGGTTGCCACCACTGATCACCGAGCTGCCACTAAGTACGCTGATTTTTTGTCGGGCATTACTGACAGCGATTTCGGCCTCTTGCAGAGCCTGACGGGCTTGAAGGAAATCCTGTTCGGCAGAGATTTTGTCCTGCCATAACTGGCGTTCACGCTCGTAGGTAGTGCGCGCCAACTCTAGACGACGTTGCGCTGCGGCTTGCTCACTGCGCTGATCAGAAATTTGTTGACTGGCAATCACGGCTAGTAGCTGACCTTTTTTCACTGTTTGGCCAAGATTGACATGTACCGACTCGACGACACCAGGAACCCGGGGTACCACATGCGCAGTACGGTCTTCATCGAAACGGACTTCTCCAGGAAACGGCAATGAGAGGCTGATGCTCTGTTCCTTAGCTTCGATTAACTGAATGCCGGCAGATCTGATCTGATCGTCGCTCAGAGTCAGGTGACCTTCTTCTGCTTCCCCTTCTTCATGCCCGCCATCAACTGACTCCTTGGCCGCACCCTCGTTGCTGTGATCAGCATCGTGGCCCTGCTCTTCTTGCGTCTGTACGCCGGTGGACGCTGTTGACGTGCTACCCATCCAGAGCGAACCAACACATATGCCCACCGTGAGGGTCAGTGCGGTGACAAGGATTTGTTTTTTATCCATGGGACTCCCTACGCAGCTCAGTGGGCAGTCACGGATTACCGTGGCACTGCGATGCTGAGTAGCGGTTAAAAAAGTGTTATATGAAATTCAAGGGGTATGAGTGAGCTTGTCGACATCACCGAAAATTCGCTCGATACGCACCCAGGCGTCTGTCGCCTCGGCAATGGCCTGGATGTACTGGCCGCGCGCGCTGATTAAGGTGCGCTGGGCATCTAGCACATCTAGGAAGTTGAATTTCCCCATTTCGAAACCACGGGTAGCGGTATCTACAGCACTTTGCGCGGCAGGCAGGATGGTTTGATTGAACGACGTGATTTCAGTGTTCGCTGTCTTCCACTGAGCTAGAGTGGTCTGAATTTCTGTGCGCAGGCGTAACTCGCTGGCATTGCGAAGGTCGCGGGCCTGATCAGTTCGGCGGGCGGCTGCCAACACATTGCCCTGATTACGATTGAATAATGGGATGGGCATCGACAGCCCTACGACATTCACGCGCTCACGCTCCCGTTCATCGTATTGGCTACCTAAACTTACGGTTAGGTCAGGAATGCGCTGGGCTTTCTCCAAGCCAAGTGAGGCTTCACGCTGGTCAATTTGCAGCTTTGCCAACCGTAACTCCGCAGTCTGACCGATGCGATTAAGGAGCAGCGAAGGTTCCGGTACAGTTGGCATTGGCTGACTTGAATCACTTACAGACGCAAACGCCGGCAAAGGCACACCAATGACTCGAGCGAGTTGTTGATAGGCATTTGCCTCCTCTCGCTCTGCCCGTTTCAGCTCTAGGCGTACCTCCGACAACTGGACTTCTGCTCGCGTACCTTCAACAGGCGATGACTTGCCACTACTGATGCGACCTTGAGCTACATTCAAGCCACGCTGTGCGAGCTCAAGTGATTGACGTGATAACAGCAACCTTTGCTGAGCCGTAGATGTGTTGTAAAACGCCTGAATGACATCGGCACGTAGAACATTACGCTTGCGCTCCAATTCAATCTCGGCTGCATCTTGCGCTCGACTTGCCACTTCGATCCTAGCGCCTCGCTTACCACCAAGCTCGATCGGCTGATTGATCATCACCGTCGTAGTGCGCGAATTACGCCGGGTATCCTCAGCCTCCCAAGACAACTCAGGATTGGGAATCAAGCTCGCCTGCTGCCGATCTCCCTGAGTGATACCAATTTCCCACTGTGCTGCCGCTAGGTCAGGGTTGTTGGCAAACGCCATTTGAAGCACTTGATCCATTGTCAGCGCCTGTGAAACCGAACCAGCGGAAAAAGCCGTGCCTGATAGTGCAAACGTGCAACTTAGGCCTATTACCAACAAGGATTTTATGGTACGCAAGGGGGTAACTAACTTTCTAAGCCAACGCAATTTTATACTTCCTTTAAAGCGAATTTTCTCAACGTGATAACTGTAGAGTTCTTCATCTATCAACAAGGTGACTGAAGAATTACAAATATGTTATCCAGCTCTACTGCTGTAGGTTTTGCTCTAATATAGGAGGTGTTAAAAAAGAAAAACTTAAGGCGGAAATATGATGAAACAAAAATTCAGCAATTATCTGCCGAAGCGCACTTGTCGAATTGGGGTATTCATATGAGCTCTCTATGGATATATAGCCTATGGATTATTTCCCGCGACAGATTGTCGCAACCCTAGCTTTGGCGCCTCAAAACCGCAGCTTTGGCTTGACCCTAAAGCAGCTACAGGCTTTAGAGTGAAGGCTGTCATCTCGTAAGTTATTCAAACCATATGAAGATTGAGAATCTTATAAAAAGACAATACCAATCAGAAAACCACAGTATACGTTTATTACTTTTCTGAACCCCTTTAACTCTAGTCATTAAGAAGGTGAAATGTTATGCGAATCCTTGTAGTTGAGGACGAGCTCAAAACTGCCGAATACTTACATCAGGGACTGACTGAAAGTGGCTACATTGTTGATCGTGCGATAAATGGCGCGGATGGACTACATCTGGCGCGCCAACATGTTTATGATTTGGTGATACTTGACGTTAATCTTCCCGAACTTGATGGCTGGGGTGTTCTTGAACGTCTACGACAAAGCAGTAATGCCCGGGTCATGATGTTGACGGCCCGAGGGCGCCTAGCGGACAAGATACGCGGACTAGATTTGGGTGCCGATGATTATCTGGTTAAACCGTTTGAGTTTCCTGAGTTACTTGCACGGGTACGAACCCTGATGCGACGCAGTGAGCACATACCTGTCCCGCAGGTACTAAAAGTAGCCGACCTGGAACTAGACCAAGGACGTCATCGTGCTTTTCGCGGTGAGCAGCGCATAGATCTAACAACCAAGGAGTTTGCGCTGTTGCACTTGCTGATGCGCCAGACTGGAGAAGTGCTTTCTCGCACCCAAATCATTTCACTGGTCTGGGATATGAATTTTGATTGCGACACTAACGTTGTCGAGGTTTCAATCCGTAGGCTGAGGGCCAAAATAGATGACCCCTTCGATAACAAGTTGATCCACACCCTTCGCGGTGTTGGTTACGTATTAGAGGCGCGAGTATGAAGCCGGTCAGCCTGTCAATGCGACTAGGTTTGACAGTAAGTATCTTGGGGGCGTTGTTGGTAGTTTTTTTGGCTGTCTTGGCCTTTTTTGCGCTGACGCATGAGCTGGATAAGTTGGCAAAAAACAGCCTGATCAATAAGATGGAGCAGGTTGAACATAGCCTCTCGCTATACGATGACACGGCCGACGTAAATTCAAAACCGCATTCGTTACTGGATCAAGTCATGGGACATGACAATCTGAATCTGACCATCTATGATCTGAAAAACCTCAGGACGCCCTTACTGAAATTTGGGCCTGGATTGTCGGATCCGCGGACTGAGTTGAAAGCTGCGACTGCTGCCGTTGACAAGGTTTCCTATTCCACCAATTCAGATGGTGAAGGTCGACACTTCCTTACCGCATCCAAGCTCATCCCATTAAAGAACGGTGTAAGCGTTCCCGTATTGCTGTCGATGGATTGTGCGAACGATGAAGCGCTGCTCAGCGCGTACCTTAGGTCGACGATTATTGCACTACCGCTTTTACTAATACTCATCGGAGCAAGTGCTTGGGCCGTAGTACAACAAGGACTTTCTCCACTGAGAGAGTTCCGGAAGGTCGCCGCCATGATCTCGGCTCAAGATCTCAACCATCGACTTTCTGTTGTTAAAATGCCTCAGGAGCTTAGTGAGTTGGCTCATGGCATCAACTTCATGCTGCACCGGCTCGACAGCGGTATTCAGCAGTTGTCGCAATTTTCAGATGACTTAGCCCATGAATTACGATCCCCGATCACCAATTTGATGGGCAAGGCCCAGGTTACCCTTTCTCGGGAGCGTCCGGCAGAAGAATACAAAGCTGTGCTGGAGTCATGCACCGAGGAGTTGGGGCGTGTCACGCGAATTGTCTCGGATATGCTCTTCTTAGCTCAGGTCAGCCATCCCGCGGCACTTGTCCCGTTCGAAACAATCACCTTAGAAGATGAAGCATTTAAGGTGGTCGATCTGTTTTCACTGTCTGCGGAAGAGAAACGTATCACCCTGAATGTTACCGGAACTGGCAAGACGATTGGCGACAGGTTAATGATACAGCGAGCAATATCCAATCTATTGTCCAACGCAATTCGCCATTGCCCTGCGGGACAATCTATTTCAATTGTTATTGAAAACTATGCCGAACAGGTATCGCTACTTGTAGGCAACCCTGGAGCAGGAATCGAACCTCAGCATCTGTTGCACTTGTTTGACCGCTTTTATCGGATTGATACAAGTCGCTCGCGTGCTGAAGGTGGCACTGGTCTTGGCTTAGCTATTGTTCGATCGATCATGAACCTCCACCAGGGAACTGCGGATGTTCAAAGCATGCCTGGCAGCATGACCGTTTTCAGGCTGAGCTTCCCAAACCTCGACGGACAGACCACTTGGCAACAGGCTAGAAAGGTTCAAGGGTAAATTCCCGCAACAAACCTGTGCAACCCTCCCTGCACCACTGGACATGCGCCTGTGGTCAGGTTTTTTAATGTCCGCTGAGTTCTGAGTAAATCGCAGCAACCCCTACTCCGACATGAGATGTTTGCAAGATCCCGCTCTAGTGCTGCATGCCTTCGTTTTCTTCAAGCGCTGCATGAAACTGCAAGTTTTCCAGTTGAAGAGTCGTATGGCTGATATGGAATACCTCGCTCATCAGCCGAGTCACCTCAGCCAATATATCTTGCTCAGATCGGGAGCTACGCAAGATTACAAGGTGAGCACTCATGACATTCTTGCCGCTGGTCAGGGCCCAGATATGCAGGTCATGGATATCCTCAACGCCTTCAACCGCCCTGATGCACGCTTCCACTTCAGCGATATCGATGCCATCCGGAACCCCTTGCAACAGGATGTTCATGCTTTCTTTGAGCAAAACCCAGGTTCTGGGAAGCACCCACAGGCCGATAGCTGCGGCAACGATCGAGTCAACCCAAGTGAATCCGGTAAAACGAATGATCAATGCCGCCCCTATTACGCCCATGGAGCCCAACATGTCGCTCCATACTTCTAGGTACGCGCCTTTTACGTTAAGACTTTCGGCACTGGCAGACATTAGCAACCGCATTGAAACAAGGTTCACAACTAGTCCGATCACTGCGACGATCAGCATCCCTGTCGATTGGATTTCTGTCGGGGCTTTAAACCGCTGATAAGCTTCATACAAGATGTACACCGCCACCATGAACAACAAAATCGCGTTAAAAGCAGCTGCGAGGATCTCAAATCGTGCATAGCCGAATGTCCGCTTTTTATCCGCAGCGCGTTTGGCAATTTGAATAGCTATCAATGAAATAGCCAAGGCAGTGGAATCGGTTAGCATGTGAGCCGCATCGGATAACAACGCCAAGCTGCCTGTCACAAAAGCCCCAATGACCTCCGCGATCATGAAGCTTGTCGTTAACACCAAAGCGATCCACAATTTTTTCTCGTGTCCTGCACGAGCTTGACCGTGACTATGACCAGCGCTCATATGACTCTCCATGCGGGTGAAAGGATGCGGCAACTACTCAAAAGATCGTCAGCGGGTCAATCTTCGTCAAGAAGAGATTTCGGTTTTGGAGAGAGGCATCAACTGAAAAGCGCTTATTTTGGCACGACCTGTGTTCCCCCAAGGCACCCATACTCTAGAAAATAGCAGCACTGCAAATACGCGTATTATTTGTACCAAAACTTCCCGAAACCCCACCTGTCATGATGCCTACGCGCAACATCCAAACATGGGATTATGTATGCAGGAGGGTACGACGTTACGTAAGGATATGCGCACGTTCCAGCCAACAGTAGCCGCCCCCATAATCCTTGGAACGAACCGCTATACGGGCTTCGCCGAAGCCCTCATGAAGGTCTGTCGTCTCCCCATGGATCGAATTTGTCCCCATACCTAGCGTGTAAGGCGCGATTGCGTTCGATCCGCCTAATCCACGGATCGTAGTCCTCTGGCAATGCGGCGAGATTAGCGCTAATGATCATTTGCACTGTTTCGTCACGCAGTAACCTACTGGTCAGCTCGCGGCATTCGCCACGCGTCACCACACCATAAGCGGCGTGATTGTCTTTAACGTAGAGATCGGTCATTCCTACCCGCATATGGCCATATTTGTGTACGTCATCCGGGTAGATGTCCTCTAGGCTGAGATATCCCATACCAACTCCGGGCTAAGAATGTAATCGCTGAATAACACTGCCTGTACGCTCCGCAATGTTCAAAGGTGCCACCGATAGCGTGCACCATCATTGAAGTCGTCCCTTCGCGCCAGCGCCTACAAAAACCAGCTCACAACAAGCGACTTAGTGTGCGCATGATAGCCTCAACTCAGTTATCACCGTTCCGAGAATTCGCTTTGAACACACCTGACGCACTTGCCGATTTCAACACACTTATCAACGCACCGAAATTTTCCGACGACCCCGTTGGGAACCGCCAGAAGAAGCGGTGGCAGCTCATTGCTGGCGACATTTTCAAAAGCACTTCCATCGAAGCCCTGCTGGAGGCGAGAGGAAAAGCTGAAGGCTACATCCATGGCTTGGTGGACGCCGGGCATATTTCAACAACCGATACCGACCGCGACTATCTAATCCTGTGCGCGATTCGTAGGCGCCGTGGTTTTTTGCAACAGCTGCTGAACGAGCTCGGTTACTGAGCTAAGGCGAGCGTTACAGGACAGATGCCGCTTGAAGCGCTCCGCATGGTGGACTCGGAGCGCAGCAGACTAAAACCGTAAGAGGCCTAGCAAGCGAAAGTTCAGAGGTTTGAGGGAGCTCGAGCAATGAGCTTGTCCTGAATCGACAGCCACTCCTCCATTGAAATGAACACCGCAGTCCTGCGTTCTCCATCAACGAAAACTGGTTTGCGAGTCGTGATCACCTGGTCGAGCAACTCGTCAAAATGGGCTATTGCCCTAACGACTGACCATCGTTCATCTGGCATATGACACGGCCCTACCAGGTTATCAAATGATGGCTTTCATACTACCGATTAGGATCTATCGGCGGACTGGAGAAGCTTCAAAAAGCTAGCTCTGCCCAGGTCTCGCCTGAAGCTAGTGATGACGTAATTACCATCTTGAGTCTCGAGCAACCAAAACCGGCCCTCTTTTCTCGCTGACTGAATTTTACCTGTGAGAAGAATGGAACCATCCACCCTGTGGTATGCATCGTCACGCTTCGAATGGTCGAAGGACACCCCGACGCATGTGTCATCTGCAATAAAAGCGTCGCTGATGAATGCCGTGACAGGCACCGTGTATTTGCGAAAGCTTGCTCGCACCAAACGGTGCAGCTGAAATTCGCTGACATCTTTACTATGAAATTCCAGCTCAATTACTTCAGGCATCCAACTCAAGCTCCAAAACGACCATGAATACACCGTCGGCCAGCATCGCTCACCCTACCTTCATTGAAAAAGCGGCACCAATGCCAGCCTCTTTTCTCAGTCCAGGCCCAAGCAGGAGATAGACAGTATTTTTGGTTTCAAACATGTAAGCGTTGGAAGACACGCCGAAATTACTGCGTACCCACATGGTGGGTTGAAATCGATTACGGCTATCGAGCACGACCTCATGGGCGAACAGGGTCGCGGGCAATAGACCAAGCCCGGTGAGTTTTTCCTTCTCCGCAGGTGTCACAGTGAGGTCGATCAGGATCCACTGCTCCACAACACAGAAGGCTTTGCCAGGGAAGGCGTTTGCGGCCAATGCAATTAGTTCGTCCTGGGTGCCCTGCCAGCCAGGCATCTCTTCCCCTACGCCGTAAAGCAGCTGCGAGATTTCATTTAAAGTGACCATTCACAACCCTCAAATTCGCTCTAAATACCGACCGTTCGAGCAATCTCATACCCGCTAGTTTTGATCTAGCGACTACGAGCCTAAAGCATGGAACTGCAGAGAAATACTCACCATCAAACCTCTACCAAGCACTCAGGATCGAAGCCTGTACTTTGCCCCCGATATCCGCGCGGATTTGAAAACACTCGGCACCCGTTCTTAAGGAAGTCTGCTGCAAAATGCGTGTGTCCATGTATCCACAGATCAGCCTTACTAAGTAGCTCTGACCAATCGTTCGCATAGGCTGCAGCCAGATGTCCGGGGTGATCGTCACCCAGACGATCCAACACTGGTGCATGGTGTGTGACCACCACTGTTTTGCCGTCGAAAGGTCTATTAAGCTCTTGGGTTAACCATCGGTGAGCCCTCATTGATTTCGCGACTAGGTCATCTGGACGCAGGCGTCTGTAATCCAAGTCGGCTCGAATCACCAAGAAATCGTTCATCGAATCCCAAGCAACGCGCTTTGCCGCAACCACATCACCAGTAGCCGAATAATCCGTCCAGGCCGTTGTGACCAAAAAGCGTGTGCCATCGAGAATGAGCATCTCGTTTTCGAGTACATGCACATGGGGCAATGCAGCGTTTTTCATCTTTCGCAGTGTGTGACCTATGTGGCCGCCGTAATATTCGTGATTGCCACACACATAGATAACAGGGCACTGGAATGTGTCGTTCGCCCATGAGACTCCACGCGATTTGATATCAATATCGCCGGCGAGAATCACTACGTCCGCGTCGCTGGTAGGAGGTTCGAATCGCGAGAATTCGTTATGCAAATCTGAATAAATTTGCAGCTTCATAGCATTTTTCTCTTTATGTAGCAGCAGTAGCTAACGAGCCCACTCGCAGTTCCATGCCAGCCTAGTGCGACCGCTGATGCGCCGTAAAAAGATTAAGTGACATCATCCAGAGTCACAGCCATGTGTCCTCCTGATCATGGAACTTCATTGCCTTGCGCTCGTGTAGATCCGGCCTACATCCGTTACGAACTCGTAGACCGGATTCCTTTCGGTACCGGCCTGAATCCGAATATCGGATAGAGGCTCCATGGTGTATGAGCCCTGATTATTCTTTGCAGGCGGCTGGATAAGATGGATTTTGCTCACGCTCAGGAAATTACCAACCTCTGCTGCGCGCATCATTTGGATGGTGCTCACATCCGTGACGAGATGCGCAACCGGGCCTATGCATCCATCCTCCCATCCCATGCCTTCGATCAGAAATGAGTATTCACAACGACTGATGTCCACTGATCTCCAGAGCATCCGAACACTCTCCGGCGCTTTAAATTGCCCCTGCAGTTCACTGTTATAAGTTACAAACACGGCAAAAAACCCAGTCCTTGCCCTGCCAAACCTTTGATCGGCTTAGCTCAAGGCGATCCTCTAGATAAACGCTGCTAATACATTTGGCAGCCAGATAGGGAAGCTGCTGAAGCATCCCCAATTTGCGGGTCAGCGCGCCGCCCATTGAATGGACATGATAAGGAAGCAGCTCACCAATAACAACATATGATATTTGGTGGGCCTACACGACTGTGGCTCTATTCTTCCTTTTGAGATACTGAACGTGAAGGAAGAGCTAGCCATCACCCTACGCACCATCCGGAAACTGAAAGGATTAGGTTATGAAGCCCTAGCAGGGACTATCAGCCAGAGCAACCTAAGCTTGCTGGAACAAGGGAAAATCCAGGCTACGCTACCGACCCTTGTAAAAGTGGCCGAGACGCTCGGTATCAACCTTCTTACGCTCATGGCGTTGTGCTTGGCGATCCGTGACAAAGAATCTCCCGAGTCCGAGTTGAAAAAGGCGCAAAAGGAACTCCTTTGCTTCATAGAGTCGGGGGGACTCAATATCATGGAGGATCAAATGCAGGATGGCGCGTTGAAAAAGCGCGGTCGTGGCACTCGAGCGAACGCCCAGAGCGTCAGTGCTGTGATTAGCCTGAGAAAGCAGGGCAAGACCCAAGCGGAAGCTGCCCGTGAACTAGGCCTGCCCACATCGACGGTTCAGCGGTATTGGCAGAAGGACTGATCCTTCGGGGGATGACCTTTGACTGCGCCACGCTCCATCAACTGCCAACCGGTAAACAAGCTCTCATTTCGCAGAGTTATAATACGATACCTATAAATTGCCTGAAGCCTAGCTATGTTCCTCTCGGTTTAGCTCGTGCGGTAGCTTCCGCGATCAAAGGGTCATCAGGCCAAAAATGCTTTGGGTACCTACCCTTTAAATCCTTCTTCACCTCGATGTAGGTCGACGCCCAGAAGTTCGCCAAGTCCTGAGTAACCTGTACCGGACGGCGTGCCGGTGACAGAAGATGCAGCTTGAGCACCTGTCGTCCATTCGCAATGCGTGGCGTATCCAATTGCCCGAACAGCTCCTGGAGTCGCACTGCAAGAACCGGAGGTCGCTCACTGTAGTCGATTCGAATATTCGATCCAGACGGTACCGAAACCGTCTGGGGCGCCTGGGAATCAAGCTGCTGCGGAAGAGGCCAGAGCAGAAGGTTGCGCAGGACGGACGATAAGTCGAGCTGGCCAAAATGACTGAGGCGAGTGACTTTACCGACATATGGCCCCAACCACTCTTCCAGGGACTGCAGCAATGCCTCATCACGTAGGTCAGGCCACTCACTTCGGTTACCCGACTCTTCATCCAATATGCGCAGCAACTCCACCCTCGCCTGCCACTGGCGAAGCTCGGGCGTCCAGGGCAAAAGCTCCAAACCCTTACGACGAACAAAGTTAAGCAACGCCTGTACACGAGCCTCATCGCCCAGGTTGGCCAGTTGTGAGCGGGACAAAATCAACTCCCCTACTTTCACTTGTCGCTCAGCGCGCAAAGCACCTTCCCGCTCATCCCAGTAGAGCTCGTCCACCTGGGTAACCTGTTCTTTCAGCACAGTCTCGAACAATGCTTCGTCCAAGTCGGCCGCGAGGTAGATTCGCTCTTCCCGCTGCCCCTGTCGGCTACCCAAGTCAGCGATCACCAGCCACGAATGCTTCATCAGCACATCGGTCTCGGTGAACATCGCCGCACGACCATTCGCCAAACGATACTCAGCCCCGCCAGCGCGGCGCTGTTGCGCTACCCGATCGGGATAGGCCAAGGCCAGCAGGCAGCCCACCCATTGAGGGTGGTTTGAATCAGCGACTGGCTGCGATGCTTGGCCGCGCAAGAATGACCGATATTGCCTAGCGAGTTGCTTCGCGCGTTGGCCCCCCCCTTGCTCCCCGCGCTGTGCTCTCTGCTCACCGGACATGATGGCCAAACGGCTGTGAAGGTCTGCTCCACCACCACGCTGAATATCGCGCTCGCCGAGCAACGCTGCAATGTTACACGCCGTCTCAGTCAGACCCAGCTCGTGACCTCGCAATAGGAGATGAGCAATCCGTGGATGACTCGGCAGCTCTGCCATAGCTTGCCCGTGCTTTGTCAGTTGCCCATCTGGTTGCAACGCGCCAAGGCGCCGAAGCAAATCGCTCGCTTGGGAGTAAGCAGCTGCGGGCGGAGCATCAAGCCACTTCAGGTCACCCGGCTGCACGCCCCACTTCGTCAATTGGAGAGCTAAGCCTGTGAGATCTGCCTGCTGAATTTCAGGTGAACTGAAAGCGGGAATCTGATCATGCTGGGCTTCAGACCAGAGTCGATAGCACACACCTGGCTCGATTCGGCCTGCTCGACCAGCGCGCTGAGTTGCACTTGCTTTGGATATGCGTTGAGTGTCCAAGCGGGTCATACTGCTGCGAGGGTCGAAGCGAGGAACCCGCTCAAGTCCTGCATCGATAACGACACGCACACCGTCGATGGTAATACTCGTCTCAGCGATGTTCGTTGCCAGTACTACCTTCCGCTTTCCTGATGGGGCAGGATCAATCGCAGCCCGCTGCTGATTCAGGTCGAGCTCGCCGTGAAGAGGGCAAAGAAGTACGTCAGGCTGAAGGGATGGAGAGTTGCTCAGAGCCTCTTCCAAGCCCGTCACGACTCGACGAATCTCCGCTTGGCCTGGAAGGAAGACCAGCACGCTGCCGGTCTGTTCAGCGAGCGCATCCAAGCACGCACTGATGACTCGCGGCTCGATGTACTCACCCGGCTGTTGGGGCTTGCTCCAGATCGTCTTAACCGGAAACATCCGGCCCTCGCTGGTCACGATTGGAGCATCATCAAGCAAGCGCGATAGCCTCTCCCCTTCAAGTGTTGCCGACATCAGCAGCACCTTCAGTGGTGCATCATCGCGGAAGAGTTCGCGGCCATTGAGAGTCAGAGCTAGGGCTAGATCCGCATCCAAATTTCGGAGGTGGAATTCATCGAAGATCACCAAGCCGACACCGTCGAGAGAAGGATCGCTCTGCAGACGGCGCGCCAGGATCCCCTCTGTCACCACCTCAATTCGCGTCTTCGGCCCGACCTTACTATCCAGGCGAATGCGATACCCAACGGTCTCACCGACCTTCTCACCAAGCTCACTGGCCATTCGCTCCGCAGCTGCGCGCGCTGCAAGCCGTCGTGGCTCGAGCATGATAATCGTCTGCCCTCGCAGCCAAGGCTCGTTGAGCAAAGCGAGCGGGACGAGCGTCGTCTTACCGGCACCTGGCGGTGCTTGGAGCACCACTTCATCTCGTTTGTGGAGGGCTTCAAGAAGAGCCGGCAACGCGGCATTGATCGGCAATGAACTCATGTGTACTCCTGCGACATGCGGGGCAGTATACAAAGGTTCGTCTGGTAGCGGCTCTGCGTGGCAGATTACTGGCCAAACCGGCCCGCTACCCGCCATTCTTCAGTTGCTGAAGAAGCCTTTTGCCACATCCAGAATCCCGCCCGAAACAAACAAACCAATAATGATTTGCTTATGCTCGGCGAAGAAACTCCACTCATTCAGTCCTAAGCCAACCCCGAGAAGAAGGCTCGTAATGAGCATGTATCGCCACGTTGGAGCGAAGATCTTGACGAGATTTGCAACCGAAGTGTGCTTGATGAATTCATCGACATGCTCATTGTAAGCACGCCCCAGGATGACAGCAGTCACAAGCAGAGCACCGGCCAATCCAAGTGCCATCCACTGGGTTAGCGGAACAAAAAACAACGCGCCACTCCCCACAAAAAGCCATTTACCAAGCGCGGCGAGCTTCTGGCTGTAATCCTGCGCGACCTGCTCAAAGCACCACGGCATACGCGGATCGAAAAACCCAGCATCCAACATGCACTTCTCCACAGCTCTCATTAATGTCGTAAAAAGGTACTCCCTAGCTGACTTACCAGCGCACATCAGCCTTCACGGCCTTGTAAAGGTCAACCCGTGAGGTTACCTATGTCGATGCCGCACTTGAAGCACAGCATCGACTCGCACTGAGCTTTACGAGGCGTTGCGATGAATCAGCTAGGTGATTTGGTAGGCCCGGTGCAGGTGGCCAAGCTCGTTCAATCCTCTAGCAAGCATCGCATTGTAGCCAGCTCGATCCTGGATAAAGGGCGAAAAGAGACAATGTCCCAGCCAGTGCTCAAATCCCTCTTGGGCAACATTGGCTAACGCCATGCCAACAGATCGCACGTCCTCAAACTTCCCGTGCTGCAGATCATCCTGACTTAGGTTGTCGTAAACATACCGGGTGTCGTCGCCTATCGCAGCCCAGCGTTTGAAGGAAGCACGACGCACCTGGCAAGGCACACACCGCCCACAGTGCTTGTAGCCGAAACGTTGGAAACGCCCGCAACTGGTTGAGGCCACAGCATGCTCTTTGAGCAGCTCTTGGTTTCGGCATGCGGCGAGCATTTCACCCTTGGTCATTAGGGCATAAGGGTTTCGGATTTGCACATTGATGCTGGCAGCATCAAAGATCTGTTGGAGCCGTCCAAGGTACTCAGGATGTGCTGTTCTTGTGCTCAGGCTCCCCAACCTCGACATCGTTAAGGGAGGGTTAATGGCAATGAAGCCGTTCTCACAGATGTAGAGTGGGACTGTCTCACCCCGATGGTAACGATCAAGCGAGGTCGCCACCGCAAGTCCAAATGCCAAGAAAATGATTGAGCGCGCACGCTGCGAAGGCTCTTGTTGGCCAGGGGACTTGGTAACGTGATTGAGGCCAATCCGGTTCAAACCCAGGCTCTTCGCGAAGGTGGCCTGCTTCTCTCCATCGCCTCTCACAATCTGGCTAACCGCGTAAGGCTTCACGCCCTGCTCCACCAAGTCGATGGCACCAATCAAGCTGTCTAGCCCGCCCGACAGCAGCACCACTGAATCTTCGCTTGGGTGCAAGGCCTGCAGCTGAGCAGGAGGGCCAAAACCGCCCGCATGGAAAGAAAGCGTCCAACGATCCGTGGTGAGGAAACGCAAAGCCCCTTCAAGTGCTCGCGCCTGGCTATTCCAGAAAACCGTATCCTGAACGGCGATCTCGAGATTGATCACGCGCGTCCAAGCATCAGCGCTCTTTGCCCGAATAGCAGTGAAGTCTGCCGCCACTACCGCAAGCGCAATGCTTAGGAAATCCCAAGCTTGGGGATTGATCTCCAGGTGGGCTTTCTCCAGAAGCTCTCGAGCATAACCACCTACGCTTACCTGCCCTTTCTCTGCCTTGCCGTAGATCACCACCTGAATGGCATCTTCGGCGCCCGGCACACTGAAGCCAACTGGGCCGCACACGAATTTCATTCTACGTACCCCTCAAACACTTCAAAGGTGTCTTGCAACGCTTGCGTGACCATCTGGGATATTCGACCCGTGGTCAAACGCGCACTCGATGCAGCGATCTTGCGGAACGATGCGGAGACGCACTCTCTGATGTAATCCTTGATCTCCTTCAAGCGACGCACTGCAATGGACGCCGACTTGGCCTTTTCCTGGATAGTTTTGCCTAGGTCGAGCTCAAACCGATGGAACACGTCCATCGCAGTAAAACGCTCGATGGCAAACTCCCGCTGCTCAACCGACAGATTGAGTAGATCGGCATCTGGATAACGCACTAGAACATCAGAAAGCGAGCCTCGAATGGAAGCACGCTCGGCCTCTGCATCTTGGGTACCGTCCACTGGACGCACCGCTTCAACCAGCGCATCCATGACCTCAGAAGCAGATTTGCCCTGCCACAGGGCAGGATCAAGCACGGCTGGGCCGGTTTGATTATTACTACCAGCGACAGCTTCCAGCGTGTTGCCAAACACACCCGCGATCGACGCAGTGCCGCCAAAGCGAGCAGTGGTGGTTTTGGCGCCGCCGTACCCATGACGCACATACTCCCGAAGGCTCTTGCGCAAGCTACCGCGATCACCATTGCTCGCGTAGTCGCCAAGGCCACGTCGGGCACCACCGAATCGCCCTGGCGGCGCTAGGGGTGGAGGTGCCTGCGGCATTGGTCTGGGATCATCGACAACGTCATCGCCGTCTTTAGGCTCGTCCTTATCCGGTTCAGGTGGCCCATCGTCATGAGGGTCATCCTCCGGAGGCTCTGGCGGCTTAGAAGGTAACGGCGGCAGCGGAGGTGTCCACGGTGGTACAAACGGCAGGCCTTTTCCAGGCCCATCGTTATTTTGTGAGGTTCCCATCGAATTTCCTTATTGCAGCCTTCACCGGCCCGCTGACGTCAGCCGTCAGCCAGAATTCGTACACCGACTTTGCCCATGTTTCATCGGTTAGCTTCGGCACAATACCCGCTTGGATTTGGGCAGGCGGACGCTCCTTCAGAAATGCAGCCAGTCGATGCCCCTGCTGGGCATCAAGCCGTCCAACAACCAGCAAAGCTTCAAGAATGTCTGGGACGCCCCACTCTTGTTCACCGCCCGCCTTATCCAGGAGGCGATCCATCAGCACGTTGATCTCGACCGGTGCGATGAGCGCCAACCGGCTTTTGAGATGCATGGCCATTCCCGGCGTTTCGAGTAGCGCGGTCAGCAACTCCGCTGCTTCCGACGAAAGCCGATCTTCGTCCGTAATGATCGGCGCATGCTCACGACTGACGTAAATCGCTCCACGCAGGTCTTTGTCCGCCAATGCAGGAGGCAGAGCTAGCCACTCTTTCACGAAAAGCTGATCCCAGGGCTGCAGCAGTGACAGATTCTTGCCTTTTTTGATATCCGCTTCCCACTCGCCGAGCATGGCTGGCTTGCCATTTTTATCGGTAGCCACGGCTTTCATCAGTTCCTCGTAAGCCTTGGGATTGCCGCTTCGCTCGAACAGCATCAGCTTAACCAGCACAGCCTCGTCGACACCGACACCTTGGGCGCGAGAGATGCTCATCCGGATAGCTAGGGCGTTCAGGAAACGCTTGATGAGTCGGGGGTTACCCTGGATACCAGAAGCCGACGTCATGACAGCGGCCAGGCGCTCAGCAGTGTCAAACTTGCCGATCAGCTCTGTTGGGTAGTCGTTGTACAAGCCTTGCATAAAGGCGCGATCTACCCGACTACCCTGCCAAGTTGTCCGAAGCTGCCCGCGTACTTTGATACGGATTTCTTCGAGCACGTCCTTGGGGAGCGTGCTGTTCTCCAAGAACAGCATCATCATGTAGGCCCTGACTTCCTGGGTGCCCAGAGGAGGAACCCTAATCGGCACCTGAATCAGCTTGTCGAAGTAGCTGGTGACGAGGACATCGTCAGGCACACCGCTGAAGTGCTTGCGAACGGCGTGCTTGATCATCTCGTTGTCAGCGGCAATCACGAATGCCGTGTTGCGCAGGAACAGGAAGAGTCGGATGGCTTCCAGTGTAGAAATCGTCGTTTCGGGTAGACAGCGATCCAAGTCGTCGATCAGCACGACCAGCGTAACACCCAGATCATCCAAGATAGCCTCAAAATTATCCCTGAGCGCTTGAATCTCTTTCGGTGGAGACTTCTTGGGAGGCGCGCTATGAAAGAGTTTCTCAGCCTCCTGCTTGGCCTGCTCAGCAGTGTCGTGCAGTGTTTCAATCGTGTCCTGATCAACCGTTCCGGATCGAAGTCGATCAACCAGCCCGATGATCTCGCCCAGCAGCCCAGGTGTCGGTGCACCAGTCGCAAACGAAATGGCCGTGCTGCTGGCGAGCTTCGCAGCACGCAACCAATCGACACGTGATACCAACTCAGCTGCTTTTTGCAGCCCCTTTGCTCGCTTCTGGGCCTCAGCCTCTAGGCGTGATGCGATCACATCCATTAGGGCGGCTCGGGCGTCGTCGTAGCCCTGGTATAGCCACGCATTGAACTCGACGAACACGAAGTCCTTAGCCTGCTTCTCATTGCGCTCGGGCGGGTCTTTAAGGGACGCCTGGATCAGCTTGATCATCGACGACTTGCCCGCTCCCCAAGCACCGGACACGCCGATGGAAATTGGACGGCCGTTCGCCTGATAGACGATCTCGGCAACTGTGTCAGCAACCCCAGAGAAATTAAGGAAGTCTACTTCCGTCTCGTTATCAACCCACATAGCGACCCTCCCTGGAAGTCTTTGACGTGAAGCGATGGCAACAACGCGCCATAGTAGCCCTCGCGCTGAGCAATTGGCCACTACCACAGCGTTTCGGGTTGTGAGTTCTCAGCAAGGTTGTTCAGGGTGAGGTAACAACCCACTTTCAGCGTTCGTTCAGCCTGAAGATGGCGAGAGTAGTATCGCTTGAGATTACTCAAATGGGGGCGGGGGTGGGGGTGGGGGTGGGATGATGACAGGGTGTGACTGCGGAATTTGGAAGGGAAGGTGAATTATAGGTGCGTCAGGACGGGATTAGGACGTCGTCACTCTATGGAGTCACCGTGCTGAACCCGCATCCGCCTTCTTACCTCCAGATCTTGCCTTTGTCATCCACTTGTCATCCACTCTCCCGTTCATGAATTTCAATCTGCTGCTGATCCAAGGAAATCACTCGGATTGCGACGACATAGCGCACCCTACTTCATCTAGCATATCGGGGAGGTGGGTAAAGAAATCGCAGGATGATGGAGCTAAAGGGGAAGAAGGAGCAGGAGCATCAATGCCTTGTGGGCAGTGATTGATTATCCTGATAAGCAAAAGCAGAAACAGAACAAATCAGCAAATCATGGAACTCGTCAAAAATCAGCAGGCCCACCCCTTCCAGCGACGGATCGTGCTGCAGACGTCGAGTAAGGATGCCCTCGGTGACCACTTCGATACGGGTGTTGGGGCCGACCTTGCTGTCGAGGCGTATACGGTAACCTACGGTTTCGCCAACCTTTTCACCCAGTTCACTGGCCAGCCGCTCGGCCGCCGCACGGGCCGCCAGGCGCCGGGGTTCGAGCATCAGGATCTTCTGCCCGGCCAGCCAGGGCTCGTTGAGCAGGGCCAGCGGCACACGGGTGGTTTTACCGGCGCCGGGCGGCGCTTCGAGCACGGTTTCATGGCGCTCGGCCAGGGCCAGGCGCAGCGCAGGTAAAACTTCATCAATCGGCAAAGAAATCATGGTGGCTCCAGAACAGAGCGGCGAGTATAACGGCGAACAGTAATGATCCAGTCCTTTGAACATGTTTGAGGTTTTAAGTATGCGTATGCCTTCGCGAGTAATCGGCGGTGTCGTGGTTGCGGCACTGTTCACCCAATTGACTGCTTGCGGCAGTATTTTCTTTCCAGACCGCCGCGGCCAGATCGACGGCAAGATCGACCCCATGATCGTCGTACTGGATGCCGTGGGCCTGCTGTTTTATGTGATCCCGGGGCTGATCGCCTTCGGTGTCGACTTCGCCACCGGCGCAATTTATTTCCCGCCGGGCAAGACCGCACAAATCGCCCCGGAAAAACTGCGCGAAGCCATCGGCGCAGACGGCAAGGTGGATAACGCCAAGCTCCAGGCCATCCTTGAAAGCGAACTGGGCCGCAGCTTTCCGCTGAACGATCCACGCCTGATCCAGCACCGGGGCAGCGCCCAGCAACTGGCTATGTATGGCTTGCAGCCAGCAGCCTGAAGCACGTCATCATTCATCAGGAAAGCACCATGACCAGCAGCCCGGAACACGCCCGCCTGTTACGTCTGGCAACCCGCGCATCAGTGGCGGTGGCCAGCCTGTTGATCGTAACCAAGGCCATCGCGTGGTGGCTCAGTGGCTCGATCAGCATGCTCGCCGGCCTGACCGACTCGCTGCTCGATGGCGTAACTTCGTTTCTCAATTTGCTGGCCGTGCATTACGCGCTGCGTCCCGCCGATGAGGATCACCGATATGGTCACGGCAAAGCCGAGTCCCTGGCGGGCATGGCGCAAGCGCTGTTTATTGGCGTGAGTGCAGTGCTGATTGCCTTTCAGGCGGTGGAACGGCTGAAAAACCCGGAGCCGGTAGGCGCACCGTGGATCGGAATTGGCGTCATTGTCTTTTCGTTGCTGATGACCGTGGCACTGCTGGTGCTGCAACACCGGGTGATCAAGGCCACGGGGTCCAACGCGGTGCGCGCCGACTCGCTGCATTACCGCTCGGACCTGATGCTCAATGGCAGTATTTTGCTGGCGCTGGTGCTGGCCAGTGTGGGTTTCCCGCAGCTGGACGCCTGGTTTGGCCTGGGGATTGCGGTGTATATCCTGTGGAGCGCACTGCAGATCGCCCGTGAGAGTTTTGCCGTGTTGATGGATCAGGAGTTACCCACGGATGTCAGTGAAAACATGCTGAATCTGGCCTGCAGCGTGCCCGGCGTGCTCGGCGCCCACGACCTGCGCACACGGATCTCGGGCAATACCTGGTTTGTGCAGTTTCACCTGGAGCTGCCGGGTGAACTGACGTTGTCCGCAGCCCATAGCATCTGTGACCGCGCGGCTGAAGCCATTGAACAGGTCTATCCGCGGGCCGAAGTGCTGGTGCATGCAGACCCGAAGGAAGTGGTCAAACCGAGGCTGAGCAAGGCTCCTTAGCAGGCTTCAGATCAATACGTCACTTGATAACCACGACTGCTCAGGCAACTGCCCTGCGCCTGCCGATAGGCTTGCACCACTTGCGCCGCTGGGGCGTATGTCGCCTTGGCAGGGTCGAAGCCGCTTTGCTCCACAGCCCAGCGATAGCAGTCATAACGGTCCTGACCGATTTGGGCCGGGCTTTGACCGTTCATCGGGTAAGCCACCATCTCATAGTTGTTGCTCGCGGGCTGTTGGTAGACCGTCGGCGGCTGGACCACGATGTAATCGCGAGTTGCAGGTTGATAGGCGTAATACGCCCCCGCCGCGAGAAACATCAAGGTACTGCCAAACCACACTTCCCTAGCGTAATCAGGCAAAAACCCTACGCGCAGTCCATAAGGTGGCTGCACCACGATGTAACGCGGGCCTTGAGGGCGATACCAGTAGCCGCCTGAAAAGTAGTAATTCTGGCCGCGATACGGCACTTGCCAGTGCTGACCGGGGAACCGCTCTACCACATTACCCGGGCGATATTGCGGCCCCGGGCCCCAGCCATTGCCATGCCCGGACGGGCGACCGGCCCAGCGCTGGTCGTTGGGATGACGGTTATTCGGGCCAGGAGCGTAACCGCCGCCATACCAATTCTGATTGCCGCCCCGGTTCGGCGACTGAGTCTGCTGAACCCTGTCGGGGCGCGGCTGGATCGGCAGGTTATTACCTTGTTGATTCGGCCGCGGCTGATGATTGTCTGCACCCTGTGGCCGACCTTGCCAGCCGCCATCACCACGCTCATCGGCCAACACCTGGCCGCTGACGCTCACAAAGAGCACGCCAACTGTAGCCAAACGCCAGATACGCGATTTCATGCTGTTTCTCACTGAAGGACAGGGCTTATAGATAAGACTGGGGTTTCAGGAAGCGGTTCTACGCCAGGCAGTGCATAACGCAACTTATTTTTTGCCAGACGAAAAAAGGGCGACCCGTCGGTCGCCCCTTGAATTCTCTGTCCTGGCTCAACACTTGTGATGTTGGCTCACCTCGCTCCGTCTTCTGGACAGTGCGTAGCCCGGGGGCCGGGGCAACCCTGTGGGGTTGGCGGCCGCGGCTGGCCTGATTCGGCGGGCCGCAGTGGACTCTATGTCCGGGCAGTGATTCTGGTTTAAAGAATAGGCGTTTGGCCGCGGCAGGCGATTGCGAAGATTGCTCGATAAAACATTACTTGCGCAATTTTTGACTTAAGGTGGATACTTTCACGCAATAGTTATGACAAAGGGTAACTTCGTGAGCAAACTCGACCGGTATGACCTGAGCATTTTGGCGGAATTGCAGCGTGACGCACGCATCTCTAACCAGGAACTGGCCGAACGTATTGGCCTGTCGCCATCTCCTTGCTCGCGCCGCGTTAAACAGCTTGAGGATGACGGCTACATCAGCCGTCAGGTGGCGCTGCTCGACCGCAAACTGCTGGGCTTGAGCCTTACAGCCTACGTGCTTATCGGAATGGACCGACATACACCAGAGCGTTTCGAGAACTTCGAAGCCTGCATCCGCGCCCTGCCGCAGGTGCTGGAATGCAGCCTGGTGACCGGCATGGACGCCGACTACCAACTGAAAGTGGTGGTTGCCGACATGGACCACTACCAGAAGCTGCTGCTGGGCGAATTGACCCGTATCGAAGGCGTAACCAGCGTGCGTTCGAGCTTTGTGCTCAATCAGGTGCTCAACAGCACCGAGCTGCCGCTGACCCATTTGCGCACGTAAAAATAGAACCTGTAGATACTCTGTTGCAGGTCAAGCCCTATTGTGGGAGCGAGCCTGCTCGCGAACGACCTTCGCGAGCAGGCTCGCTCCCACAGTTGCAGTGTTCCTGCAGCTGCCGAGGAACGAAGGCTGCGTTCGGCTGCGAAGCAGTCGTAAAATCAGCCCACGCGATTCTTCAGTTGTAACGCGCACTCTGATCTTGCGATTGCTTCACAATCGAACGCAGCTTCGTGCCTTCAGCAGCTGCTACGGGTGTAGCGACATCCTCTCACTACCCAGATCAATATCCCCACA
Source organism: Pseudomonas sp. FSL R10-2964 (assembly GCF_009600035.1). Taxonomy (NCBI): domain Bacteria; kingdom Pseudomonadati; phylum Pseudomonadota; class Gammaproteobacteria; order Pseudomonadales; family Pseudomonadaceae; genus Pseudomonas; species Pseudomonas sp. FSL R10-2964. The sequence continues at coordinate 38,340 of NZ_WIWH01000018.1, forward strand.
CTTCCCTGGCGTATACTCCTACGGCTTTTTCCCACGATGTCGCCGGAGAATACCGATGGATCCTGCCGTACTTGAAGAATGGATGATGACGATTCTGGTCAGCGTGCTGATCATTTTCATGGCCTTTATCGTCTGGGATCTGGCGAAGAAGTCCAAAGCTGGACGCTTCGGCTCCATGATCCTGTTTTTCGTCCTCGGCCTGGGCGTTGCCGCGTTTATCATCAAAAGCGTGGTCATCGGCCTGATCGAATCCGGAGCCCTATAGCCGCGCCGGAACTTCCCGGTACTGCCCCTGCTCCAGCCCTTCAATGCTCCAGTCACCAATGCGTACCCGCACCAGGCGCAAGGTCGGCAAGCCCACTGCCGCGGTCATACGCCGCACCTGACGGTTGCGACCTTCACGGATCACCAGTTCCAGCCAGGCGGTCGGGATACTTTTGCGAAAGCGTACCGGCGGGTTGCGCGGCCATAGCTGCGGCTCGTCCAGGGCACGCGCTTCGGCAGGCAGGGTCTTGCCGTCATTGAGTTCAACGCCATCACGCAACTGCTGCAGTTGCTCCGGCGTGGGCTCGCCTTCAACTTGAACCCAGTAGGTCTTGGGTAATTTGTGCTTGGGGTCGGCTATCCGCGCCTGCAACTGGCCATCATTGGTCAACAGCAGCAAACCTTCACTGTCCCTGTCCAGTCGCCCGGCCGGGTAGATGCCCGGAATCGGGATAAAGTCCTTGAGCGTGGCGCGCCCGCCTTCGTCGCTGAACTGGGTCAGCACATCGAAGGGTTTATTGAACAGATACAGCTTGGGATCAGACGGCGGCGCTTTGGCCACGCGGCGATTGGCAGCTGGCGCGGTGAGGCTTTTCGAGGCCGGGCGGCGTGGGGCGGGACGAGACATGACAAAAAAGGCTATCTAGCGATCAGGGCTGGCAATGCTAGTCCCCCGATCGCTAAATGACCATCACCGATCAACGGAACGGCGGTTCATCAAAGCTGCGCAGCTTGCGCGAATGCAGGGAGTTGAGCTGGCTGCGCATCAAGTCCACGGCAGCAATACCGATTTTCAAATGCTGGCTGACCGCGCGCTCATAGAAGGCATTAGCCGAACCTGGCAGTTTGATTTCACTGTGCAGCGGTTTGTCCGACACACACAACAGCGTGCCATACGGGACGCGCAAGCGATAACCCTGGGCAGCAATGGTGCCGCTTTCCATGTCCACGGCAACAGCACGGGACAGGTTGATCAGCGGACGTTCCTGAGCCCAGCGCAGCTCCCAGTTACGATCGTCATAGGTCAGTACGGTGCCGGTACGCAGGCGTTTTTTCAGCTCATCGCCGCGCTCACCGGTAACCTGTGCGGCAGCCTCCTGCAGTGCCAGCTGGACTTCAGCCAGGGCCGGAATCGGAATGTTCGGCGGCACGACCCGATCAAGAATGCCGTCGCGACGCATGTAGGCGTGGGCCAACACATAATCGCCAATGGTCTGCGACTGGCGCAGACCGCCGCAGTGACCAATCATCAGCCAGCAATGCGGACGCAGCACGGCCAGGTGGTCGGTAATGTTTTTCGCATTGGACGGGCCGACGCCAATATTGACCAGCGTCACGCCATGACCATCACTGGCCTGCAAGTGATACGCCGGCATCTGGTAGCGATGCCACACCACCCCCGCCGCGATGGCCTGGGCCTCGCCGTAGTCCATCGATTTTTCGATGATCACATTGCCCGGCATCACCATGCGCACAAAGCGCGGGTTGTCGCGCAATTGCTCAAGGCCATGGAGGATGAACTGGTCAACATAGCGATGGTAGTTGGTCAGCAGAATCCACGGCTGCACATGGCGCCAGTCGCTGCCGGTGTAGTGCACCAGGCGGCGCAGGGAGAAGTCGACCCGCGCGGCGTCGAACAGCGCCAGGGGCAACGGATCGGTGTTTTCCCAGTCGTACAGGCCATCGGCGATGCCGTCGGTGGCAGCAGACAGGTCGGTGCTCGGAAACACCCGCGCCAGCGCAGCAGCGGTAACGCCGGAGCCGGCCAGTTCATCACCTTGCTCGACCACATAAGGGTAAGGAATATTTTGCTCACTGACGCCGACTTCTACTTCAACGGTGAAGTCGCGCATCAAGGGCACCAGCTGTTCCAGCAGGTAGTTACGGAAAGAGGCGGGATGGGTGACGGTCACACTGTAGGTGCCCGGTAACTGGACCTTGGCATAAGCACGGGTGGTGGTCGGCACTTCACCGTTGATACGGTAGGTCAAACGCAGTTCGGGGTAGCGAAACAGCGCGCGTTCTTGCGCAGAGGGTTCAACCCGATCCTTGAGATAACGCTTGAGTGCCTGACTCAAGGCCGTGGTTGCGCGCTCGTGCAAGGCAGCAAGCCGGTCAACGGCCTCTTCAGCGGTGGAAACGACAATAAAAGCTTCGGTCACGATAAGCATCCTGTCTTCTGAACGGGCAGGCCTTTATCTTGCCTGTGTCGATGGCTAAAGGCAGCTACAAAATTGCCTGCCGAAGATTTCCTGTGGCTGCTGGGGATAAACAGAATATCGGCTGCCTCACGCAAATCCGTGTGGGAGCGGGCTTGCCCGCGATGGCATCGACCGGGTCTGGCAGATAAAACCCGTCGTCTGCATCGCAGGCAAGCCAGCTCCCACAGGGTTGGGGATATTCAGGCAACCTGCGGGGTGGCGCGGGCAACGATGGCTGCCACATTCAAACCCCGCGGCAATGTACCGTAAACCCGGCCGCTGCCCTGTAGCCGGCTGGCGATAAAGGCGTCGCTGACATCGCTGTTACCAGCCTCAAGCAGCAGTTTTGCCTGTAGGCCAAGGGCGATATCTTCTGTCAGTTGGCGAGCGCGATACTGGATATCGTCAGTGTCGTTGAGCGCCGCCTTAAGCTGCACAATGTGCTGCCCCAGGCGCACATCGCCATGCCCGTCGCCCAACTCGGCAAACAGCGCATCGAGCACGCCCGGCTCTTTGGACAAGGCTCGCAACACGTCCAGGCACTGCACATTACCCGACCCTTCCCACGTCGAATTGACCGGCGCCTCGCGATACAGGCGCGGCAGGATGCTGTCTTCGACATAACCTGCGCCCCCCATGCATTCGGCCGCTTCGTTGATCATGGCTGGAGCCCGCTTGCAGATCCAGTACTTGCCCACCGCTGTGACCAACCGGGAAAACCTGGCCTCATGCGGGTCATCCGGATTGTCCAGCGCCCGCCCCATGCGCAGGCTCAGGGCCAGTGCCGCCTCGCTTTCCAGCGCCAGGTCAGCCAATACGTTCTGCATCAGTGGCTGATCTGCCAACACCCGACCGCCCACCAGTCGATGGGCGCAATGATGGCTGGCCTGGGTCAGCGCCTGACGCATCAAGGCACTGGAGCCGACCATGCAGTCGAACCGGGTCATGGCGACCATTTCAATAATGGTCGGCACGCCACGACCTTCTTCGCCGATCATCCAGGCCAATGCCCCACGAAACTCAACTTCACTGGAGGCGTTGGAGCTATTGCCCAGTTTGTTCTTCAGGCGCTGAATATAGAATTCGTTGCGGCTGCCATCCGGACGATGGCGCGGCAGCAAAAAGCAGCTCAGGCCTTTTTCGGTTTGGGCCAGGGTCAGAAAGCCGTCACACATGGGTGCCGAGCAGAACCATTTGTGCCCCAGCAGTTCATAGGCCTGCCCCGGCCCTTTGGCCCCTACGGGGTAAGCCCGCGTGGTATTGGCACGCACATCGGTGCCGCCCTGTTTTTCAGTCATGGCCATGCCCAGGGTCACGCCGGCCTTTTGGCTGATATCGACATTACGCGGGTCATATTCAGTGGCCAGCACTTTGGGCAGCCAGATGGCAGCCAGGTCCGGTTGCAGACGCAAGGCCGGCACGCTGGCGAAGGTCATGGTCAAGGGGCAGCCGCTGCCCGCTTCGGCCTGGCTGTGCAGGTAGGTCATGGATGCGCGGGCCACATGGGCACCGGGTTGCGGGTGGGCCCAGGGCAAGGACGGCAAACCATGCTCAATCGCCGTGCGCATCAGTTCGTGGTAAGCCGGGTGAAACTCCACCAGATCAATCCGATGCCCGAAACGGTCATGGCTGACAAACTGCGGTTTGTTTTCATTGGCCAGAAAACCCGCAGCCATCAGCGGGCCGCCCGCCAGGGCACCGTACTCGTCAATCCGCGCCTGCGCCCATCCCGCGCCGAAATGCTGGCTCCAATACTGCAACGGCAGGTCAATGCGGTACAGGTTCACGCCGTCCATTGACGGCGGTTGATTGGTCACCTGATGGGTTTCTGCGTATTGATGCAAGTTCATTGCGCGGGCTCCTTGGGATCGTACCAATGAGCCAGTGAAGCACGCATCTGCGGCTAAACAAGGGGCATAAACGCCTAAAACTCGGCGTTTTTATCGTTATTGTCGATCAGCAGGCGTTGCGCCAAGGTCTGTTGCAAGTCCTCAAAACGCAGCGGTTTCAGCAGATAATCCGTGATCCCGTCGACCTGCTCGCGAGCTTGCTGTGCCTGGGCTTGCGACTCGAACAGCGCCAGCACGGGCAACTGCGCACAGGCGGCCAATGTCAGCAGCTGGCTGCCCATCGACGTAGCACAGACCTGGGCCAACGGGCACGCCAGCAGCACCGCATCGACCCGCTCGCGGCGCAACGCTTCTATGGCCGCCTGCCCCGTGTCAACGCCGAGCACGCGATAACCCAGTTTGAGCAACATGGCGCGCACTACCACAGGGTTTTCCGGGCCTTCTACCAGCAAGACCACACACTCCCCGGGCGCCCTCAGCTGCAACGCCGAATGAGTCGTGTGCGGCTGGGTTTGCACCGAGGGTTCGAGTTCCAGCAATAGCTGGAACTGTGAGCCTTGCCCCGGCTGGGAATGGTGGGTCAGGCGCCCGCCGAGCAGTTCCACAAGGCGCCGGCAAATCGCCAGGCCGATACCCAGGCCGCCATATTCACGGGTCATGGAGCCATCAACCTGAAAGAAGTGCTGATAAAGTTCGGCCTCTTCCTGGTGAACAAAACCAATGCCGCTGTCGATTACATTGAACGCCAGCGCCCAGCGCCCGGTCTCTGCGGGTTTACCGGTAACACGCAAAATCACCCCGCCCTCACGGGTGAACTTGATCGCGTTATCCAGCAGGCACTCCATGCACTGGCGAATTTTATCCGCATCACCTACCCATTGATCCGGCAGGTTGCGGCCCACTTCGTACGAAAACTCCAGCCCTTTACTGCGTGCCGCCGGCCTGAACTGATCGCTCAGCCCCTGCAGCAGTTCATTCAGGCTGAAGGGCCGGGGTTGCGCGACCAGTCGTCCGGCCTGCAGTTCGGTCAGGGTCAGGATGCCATTGACCATGTGCATCATTTCTCGTGCTGAACCTTGCGCAGTCTTGGTGTACTGCTCCAGCTCAGGGCTCATGTCCAGGGTTTTGATCAATTCCAGAGAGCCAATGACACCGTTCATGGGCGTGCGCAATTCATGGGTAACGGTTGCCAGAAACTCGTCTTTGAGCTGGTTGGTACGGGCCAGTTGCTGGTTCATGGCGGCCAGTTTCTGTCCCGATTCCTGCAGCGTACGCGCCTGCAGGTCACGCATGGCGTTGATCCGGTCGGCAAGCGCCAGCGACAGCAGCCCCACCTCGATTGCCGAACCTATCTGGCTGGCGTACATGGTCAGGAAAACGTTCGGCAGGTAACCCAGCACCATCAGCGTATTGACCAGCCCCCCGAGCAGGAAGGCCGACCAGGCGATCACAAAATAACGCGCGACCCGCAGGCCACGTACCCATGCCACCACACCAGCGGTAAAAATGGTGACAATAAACGCCAGCGCCAGGCCGGTGGCCAGGCGCAACGACACGGCATAGCTGGTGGTCAGTGCGAGCACCATCACCAGAGCACCCACGCCCATCAGCAACATCAGTGCCCGGTCAAGCCAGCGGCTGTGGGAGGCGGTGTGCAAGAAGGAGCGGGCGAACTGGCAACCAAAAAACGCCGATGCACCAATCAGGAACGGGGTGGAGGCATTGGCCCACCACGGGCTGTCAGGCCAGAAGTACTGCACTGCCGCACCGTTGACCGACAGCTGGTAAAGGCCGAACGAGGCAATATAAAAGATGTAGTAGAGGTAGCTGGTGTCACGCACGCTGAGGTAAATAAACAGGTTGTAGACCAGCATCCCCAGCAACACGCCATAAATCAGGCCCAGGATGTAAATCCGCACGGGCTGCTCTTCAAGATAGGCCTGGGCCGACCATAGCGTCAGCGGCGCCTGAACCGAACCCTGACTGGCCAGACGCAGGTACACCGTCTGGCTTTGCCCCGGGCTGAAGTTGAGCTCAAACAGGTAATTATTTTCTTTGATCTGACGACTGTCGAAGGGCAGTGCATCACCCGTTCGCTCGGCCAGCCGGTAATTGCCCGCGGCGTCTGCCAGGTAAAGCTCGATGGAATCAAGCGGCGGGTATGCCAGCTCCAGCAGCCAGGTGCGATGCACCTGCGGGTCTTGTGGCTGATAGTGCAAATCCACTTTGATCCAGAAGGCCGAGTGCGAGTAGCCCTTGTTCAGCGTGTCTTTGGTATGGGGCTCGAACAGTTCGCCGTGTGCGGTGACATCTGCCAGAGTCGCTTCGCCGCCCGCGTCTTCGAACACCTGCATCACGCGGCCCAAGGGCAGGCTTTGTGTGGATTCGTCAAAAGCGACTGCGCTGGCCAGCATCGGTAGCCAGCCCAACAACATCATCAGCAAATAGCGCATACAGCCCCAACGTAGCTCACTCGAAGACGCGGGCAACCCCATATTCCCTTTGAGATCGCGTCGACCGAATGACCGGTTAATAATTTGAAGGCACTTTAACATAGCCATTAATGGCACATACACACCATCTAACAATTCATCACAAAGGCTCTAGTACGGGCATTACAGAGCTAAATAAGCGCTGAGGCCGAAGATTCTTAAGGCCAGGCAACGGCTTACAAACTTCCACTAACCTGACACCGAGCAAGCGCCCGCAAAAACTGTTTGGTGGTAAGCTCGCGCACCATGAATATCTACAGTTCTCGCCCCGTTGTCCTCTGTCTCTCCGGCCATGACCCCAGTGGTGGTGCCGGCTTGCAGGCAGATATCGAAGCCCTGCTGGCTCAAGGCTGTCACGCCGCCCCGGTAGTGACCGCCCTGACTGTGCAGAACACTGTCAATGTCCGCGACTTCCGCGTGCTGGATCGCGAGTGGGTACTGGCGCAAGCCGATGCCGTGCTCGGCGACTCCACCGTTGCGGCGGTCAAGCTGGGCATGCTCGGTTCACTGGAGATGGTCGATACCGTAGTCGAACTGCTTCAGGCCAATCCGCATCTGCCGATGGTCTGTGACCCGGTGCTGCGTGCAGGCGGTGGCGGACGACTGGGCAAGGACGAAGTGGGTTACGCCATGCGCGAACGCCTGCTCCCCCTGGCCACCATTGCCACCCCCAACCTTCCCGAAGCCCGCATCCTGGCCGAACTGCCCGATGGCAGCGCCGATGAGTGCGCTGAAAAACTCCTGCCATTTTGTCGGCACCTGCTGATCACCGGCGGTCACGGTGATGAGCACGAAGTGCATAACCGCCTGTACAGCCGCGACGGCAGCCGCCACACCTTTACCTGCCATCGCTTGCCGGGCAGTTACCACGGCTCGGGTTGCACCCTGGCCAGCACGTTGGCCGGGCGCCTGGCCATCGGTGAAGAACTGGTCAGCGCCGTGCAAACCGCGCTCAATTACACATGGCGCACCCTGCGTGATGCAGAGCAACTGGGGCAAGGGCAATTTGTACCGCGCCGCTTGCCGCTGGATTTTTGCTCGTAACCAATGAGGCTCACCCCATGACGCTTCGCGGCCTGTATGCGATCACTGATAGCCAGTTGCTGGCTGGCAAACTGCTGCCCTATGTGGAGGCGGCCCTCGATGGCGGCCTGACCCTGTTGCAATATCGCGACAAAAGCACTGACGACGCCCGCCGACTGCGCGAGGCCGAAGCCTTGCGCGGGTTGTGCGAACGCTACAAGGCACACCTGATCATCAACGATGATGGCGAGCTGGCCGCCCGCCTGGGTGTCGGCGTGCACCTGGGGCAGACCGACGGCCCGCTGACCCCTGCCCGCGCCCTGCTGGGGCCACAGGCAATTATCGGTTCGACCTGCCACAGCCAGGTCGAACTGGCCGAGCAAGCCGCCAAAGAAGGTGCGAGTTATGTCGCCTTTGGCCGCTTTTTCAATTCCAGCACCAAACCCGGGGCGCCAACCGCTACCCTTGAGACCCTGGACCAGACCCGCGCCCGCCTCAGCCTGCCGATCTGCGTGATAGGCGGAATTACCCTGGACAATGCCGCGTCGCTGGTGGCCCACGGTGCCGACCTGCTGGCCGTGGTGCATGGCCTGTTTGGCGCCGAAAGCGCCCGGGAAGTCACCCTGCGCGCCAAGGCCTTCAACACCTTGTTGTCTATTTAAATACCGAATCCTGATTCTGAGAGAGCCCACCATGTCTCGTTCCGAAACCCTGTTTGCCAACGCCCAGAAACACATTCCCGGTGGCGTGAACTCGCCAGTGCGTGCCTTCAAAAGCGTGGGCGGCACGCCGTTGTTCTTCAAACACGCCGAAGGCGCCTACGTGACTGACGAGGACGACAAGCGTTATGTCGATTACGTCGGCTCGTGGGGCCCGATGATTCTTGGGCACAGCCACCCTGACGTGCTGGACGCAGTACGGGCGCAACTGGAGCACGGCCTGTCGTACGGCGCCCCGACCGCCATGGAAACCGAAATGGCCGATCTGGTGTGCTCCATCGTACCGTCAATGGAAATGGTGCGCATGGTCAGCTCCGGCACTGAAGCGACCATGAGCGCGATCCGTCTGGCCCGTGGCTTCACTGGCCGCGACAATATCCTCAAGTTTGAAGGCTGCTACCACGGTCACTCCGACAGCCTGCTGGTAAAAGCCGGTTCCGGCCTGCTGACCCAGGGCGTGCCAAGCTCGGCTGGCGTGCCGGCAGATTTCGCCAAGCACACCCTGACCACCGAGTTCAACAATATCGACGCGGTTGCACAGCTGCTGAGCGAAGTCGGCGACACCGTGGCCTGCATCATCGTCGAACCGGTTGCCGGCAACATGAACTGCGTGCCGCCTGCGCCAGGCTTCCTTGAAGGTCTGCGCAGCCTGTGCGACCAGCACGGCGTGGTTCTGATCTTTGACGAAGTGATGACCGGCTTCCGCGTCGCCCTCGGCGGTGCCCAAGCCCACTACGGCGTGACGCCGGACCTGAGTACCTTCGGCAAGATCATCGGTGGCGGCATGCCCGTCGGCTGCTTTGGCGGCAAACGCGAGATCATGCAGCACATCGCGCCGCTGGGCCCGGTTTACCAGGCGGGCACCCTGTCCGGCAACCCGCTGGCCATGGCCGCCGGCCTGACCACTTTGCGCCTGATCAGCCGCCCGGGCTTCCACGCCGAGCTGAGCGATTACACCACCCGCCTGCTCGATGGCCTGCAACAGCGCGCCGACGCGGCCGGCATCCCCTTCGTGACCACACAGGCCGGCGGTATGTTTGGCCTGTACTTCAGCGGCGCCGATGACATTGTCACCTTTGACGACGTCATGGCCAGCGATGCCGACCTGTTCAAGCGCTTCTTCCATTTGATGCTCGAAGGAGGCGTATACCTGGCACCCAGCGCCTTCGAAGCCGGTTTCACCTCGATCGCCCACGGCGAAGCCGAGTTGCAACTGACCCTGGACGCCGCAGAACGCGCATTTGCTGCACTGAAATAATCCAAGAAACGGCAAGGGCGAGCGCCCTTGCCGTTTTTTTATGCCAGTAATGAGCAGATCTTTTAGCCCACCCGTCCATAATCGTCTTAAATCAATGGATATCGCGCTCAGGCAGCAGAAAAACGAGTAAAGACTTTGTAAGGTTGCCTCTGCTTATTTCATAATGCGCGCCTATACATCCCATGATCGGGTTAACCCGTCATCCAGAGGTACGTCGATTCCCATGAACCGCACCGGCCGCGCCCTTGCACTGGGCTGCCTGTTGCTCCTACAGCCGTTGCTTGCCCAGGCAGGCGGTAACTCGTTGTTGATCCCAGCGATGGGTCGCTGCACCCTCAATACTCAGCCTGAGGACCTCGCCGAGGCGCTTGCAGCCTGTGAAGAGGCGGCAAAAGCCGGGGATGCAGAAGCCGAATACGAGTTGGGCGAGTTCTATTACGACGGTAAAAACACCCCGCAAGACTTCAACAAGGCGCTGAGCTACTTCGAAAAAGCCTCGCTGCAAGGCCACGCCATGGCCCAGTTCCAGCTCGGCACCATGTTTTTCAAAGGCGAAGGCGTGCCGGCCAACAACATTCAGGCCTATATCGTGCTGAAAATGGCTGCGGTCAACGGCGCCGAAGACGCCCTGGACACCGCCGACATGGTGGCCGAGCAAATGCCGCGCGACCAGCTCGAAACGGCTACCCAGATACTCGGACAGATCTTCCGCAAGTATTTGCAGGAGCTGCAATCTACCGACGCCCGCTCGCCGTTTTCACCATTGCCCTGATTTCAAACCCTTACTGGTTTGCTGGCGACAACGTGCCTGTGCCGGATACGGCTTTTCCTGGATGTCATCCGAATGTTCAGCGATTAAATTACCCGTCGCCCCCAATGACATTGAAAGCATCACGGCCACTACAGAAAAAATCGCCAGCACATACGAAATCAACGCCAGGTCACTCGCGTGCTTGTGAGCCACCAAAGTCCGCAAGAATGTTATTCCGTAATAGGGCATGACTCGACTGATGGTGAGTGGCACTAATAGAGCGACGCATGAATTTTTCATAGCGCATCACTTAACCCTGCACCGAAAACATTTTTTACCCAACTCAACTTAATGCTGCGCCTGCACAACCTCAAACGCTACGTGAAGACCAACCTCGTCTTATGCATTATGCACACGGGGTGATTCATGGGCTGAGCGCTGCAGCTTGAAGCTGTTAAATATATATCTAGGTAATTATTCTTACGCCAAATAAAGATTAACCTTACTTAAGCTTAAGTTAACTTGATTACGTTGTTTTCACCCATGATTATTATGCCCATCATTGTTCAAAGCCCTGTTTTAGAGCCTTGAACAGAATATGATGATAGGCCGCGACCCTCGATTTAACGGGTTTGACCCGTTACAAGAAACAACTCATGATTTCCTCTCGCTGCCCACGGTCTTGCGCTGCGCAGTAGCTATTGGCGTGTCATCACGCAGTTCACTCTTTAAACGGGGGAATACCTGTGCGTGATCCGAGATATGACATTTTGTTTGAGCCGGTCCAGATAGGGCCCGTGCGTACGCGCAATCGTTTTTACCAGGTACCGCACTGTAATGGCATGGGGCATGTACATCCTTCGGCTATGGCACGTATGCGCGCAATAAAGGCCGAGGGCGGGTGGGGTGTTGTCTGCACGGAAGAGTGCGAAATCAGCCCCTTGAGCGAATTCTCGCCTTATATCGAAGCACGCCTGTGGGACAAGCGCGACATACCGGCGCTGGCTCGCATGTGTGACGCGGTTCACCGGCACGGTAGCCTGGCGGGTGTGGAACTGGCCTTCAATGGCTATTCCGCGCCCAATCGCACCAGCCGCGAAATCCCCTGGGCCCCCTCCAATACCCCCGTGCGCGGCTACGACCCGGTGCAGGCCCGCGCCATGAGCCGCGCCGACATCAAGCAACTGCGCGAGTTGCACAGGGCTGCGGCCTTGCGTGCCCGTGATGCAGGGTTTGACATCATTTATGTATACGCTGGCCATGATCTGGGCTTGCCGTTCCACTTTCTGACGCAACGCAACAATCGCCGCACGGATGAATATGGCGGAGCGCTGTTCAATCGTGTGCGCCTGCTGCGCGAGTTGATTGAAGACACCCGGGATGCCGTCGGTGACCGCTGCGCCGTTGCCGTGCGCCTGGCCGTTGACGAGCAGCAGGGCAGCGCCGGCCTGACCCGGGACAGCGAAGGCGTCGAAGTGTTTTCCATGCTGGCCGAGCTGCCGGATCTTTGGGATATCAATGTTGCCGACTGGGCCAATGACAGCGTGACCTCGCGGTTTGCCCCAGAGGGTTATCAGGAGGCATTCCTCACCGGGCTCAAGGCCTTGACCAGCAAGCCGGTGGTGGGTGTAGGACGTTTCACCTCGCCCGATACCATGGCCTCGCTGGTGCGCCGCGGGGTGTTGGACCTGATCGGCGCGGCCCGCCCTTCTATAGCCGATCCTTTCCTGCCCAACAAAATCGACCAGGGGCGCACCGACGAAATTCGCGAGTGCATCGGCTGCAATGTTTGCGTCAGCGGCGATCACACCAGCACGCCAATGCGCTGCACACAAAATCCGACTATGGGCGAGGAATGGCGACGCGGCTGGCATCCGGAGCAGGTTCCGGTCCGGCGTGCCGAGGGGCGAGCGCTGGTAATCGGCGCAGGCCCTGCCGGTCTTGAGTGTGCCCGGGTTCTCGGCGCTCGCGGCCTGGAAGTGATGCTGGCTGAAGCCACTCGCACCCTGGGCGGACGCGTGGCCAGCGAGTCCCGGCTACCGGGGCTGGCGAGCTGGTCGCGGGTGGTCGATTACAGGGTGGATGCCTTGAGCCGTCTGGGCAATGTCGAGATCTACCGTGAAAGCCGCCTTGAAGTGCAGGACGTTCTCGACATTGAAGCCAGCCACGTGTTTGTCGCCACCGGTTCGCGTTGGCGCAACGATGGCCTGGGCCGTGTGTTGCGCCAGCCTCTCCCTGGGCTGGAAAACCTGCCCGTATTCACGCCGGATGATGTGATGGCAGGCGCTGTGCTGCCTTCGCCCGTGGTGGTGTTCGACGATGACCACTACTACATGGGCAGCGTACTGGCCGAGAGCCTGATTGCCCGGGGAGTCGAGGTGCTGTATGTCACCCCGGCCGCAGATGTTGCCCCCTGGACCCACAATACCCTTGAACAGCACCGGATCCAGCGCCGCTTGCTGGAACTGGATGTCACCATCATCACCTCCCATACGCTGTGCAGCCTCACGCCGTACGGTGTACAGGCAGCGTGCACCTACACCGGGCGCCCGCGTTTCATTCCTGCCGCAGGGGTGCTGCTGGTGACCTCCCGCGAGCCTGAGCAGGGTCTGTTCGACGCCCTGCAGGCCGAGCTCCGGGGTGTGCAGCAGGTGATCCAGATCGGTGATTGCCTGGCTCCGGGCACAATTGCTGCCGCGGTGTACTCCGGGCATCGCTTTGCCCGGGAGTTCGACGCCCCCCCCGGGTTGCTTCGCATGCGCCGGGAGTTGGTGGCGCTGGAAGACTGGCCGGCGCCTTGAGTTCTTTCTTGAGTGGTCAACCTGTCGCCCGACGGGTAATAGCGACCCGACGGGCGGTTATTACAACAACAATAAGGAATCAATCCATGAAAAAGATACTGTGGATGCTGGCACTGCTGGTGGTGGCCGTGCTGGCTTGTGTCGTAGTCATTGCCCCGGCGCTGGCCAAGGATTACCAAGTCATACGTTTTGGCACCGACCCGACCTACCCGCCCTTTGCCTCGAAAAGTGCCGACGGCTCACTGGTGGGCTTTGAAATTGACCTGGGCAACGCCCTGTGCGAGCGCGTGCAGGCGAGCTGCAAGTGGGTCGAAATCGATTTTGACGGCATGATCCCCAGCCTCAATGCTCGCAAGATCGACGGCATTCTGGCCACTATGGCGGTGACGGCGGCGCGGCAAAGGGTCATTGATTTCTCGTCCGAGGTGATGACCACGCCCAATGCGCTGGTGTTCAAAAAAGGCGCTGGCCTGGATGCCAGCCTGCAGGCGGTAAAAGGCAAAGCCATCGGCTACCTGCAGGGCAGCACCCAGGAGGTCTATGCCAAGGCGGTGCTGGCCAAGGCCGGGGCGAAACTCGTGGCATACCCGGATCAGGATCGGGCCTACGCTGATCTGCAAGTCGGGCGACTGGACGCGGCCCTCCAGGATCTGGTTCAAGCCGAGCTGGGCTTTTTGCGCTCTCCCCAGGGTGCTGCCTTTGAGGCCGGCAAGGCGATTGAAAGCGACCTGATGCCGGGCACCAGCGCCATTGGCATCCTCAAGGGCAATCAAGCACTCAAGGCTCTGCTCGATAAAGGCCTCGCCCAACTGCATGCCGATGGCACCTACGCACGGCTGCAAAAGCAGTATTTCGGGGATCTTGTTCTGTACAGCAATAAATGAGCGGCCTTCAGGTTTACGCGCCATTGCTGGCACTGGGCACCTGGATGACGATCAAGCTGGCGCTGATATCACTGCTGCTGAGCCTGTTTCTGGGGCTGCTGGGCGCAGGAGCCAAGTTATCCACAAGCCGTGCGGCGCGATGGATGGCCCGGCTTTACACCACCCTGATCCGCGGCGTGCCCGACCTTGTGCTGATGCTGCTGATCTTCTACGGCCTGCAAACCTGGCTCGGCCAACTCACGGACAGGCTGGGCTGGGCCTATATAGAGATAGATGCCTTCACTGCCGGGGTGATGACCCTGGGCTTTATCTACGGTGCTTACTTCACCGAAACCTTGCGCGGCGCCATTCTCGCAGTGCCCTTTGGGCAGATTGAGGCTGCCAGGGCCTACGGCCTGAGCCCGATGCAGTGTTTTTGTCGTGTGCTGTTCCCGCAGATGATGCGCTTTGCGCTGCCGGGGTTGGGCAACAACTGGCTGGTGCTGCTCAAGGCAACCTCGCTGGTGTCGATCATTGGCCTGGCCGAGCTGGTAAAGGCAGCCAGCGACGCGGGAAAAAGCAGTTTTCAACTGTTTAACTTCCTGGTGCTGGCGGCAGTGATCTACCTGCTGATAGCCGTTGCCTCCAACAGCGTATTGCACAGGCTTGAGCGGCGCTTCGCCGTGGGGTTCGAGCGGGGTGCGCGATGATCGAAGTATTGCTGTCGTATTGGCAGCCTTTTTTGTATAGCGATGGCCAGCAGATCAGCGGTCTGGCCATGACCTTGTGGCTGACCACTGCTTCCATCGGCATGGGTTTTGTACTCTCGATCCCGCTGGCCATTGCCCGGGTTTCTGAAAACCGCTGGGTGCGCTGGCCGGTGCATGGCTTTACTTACCTGTTTCGCGGCACGCCGCTGTATATCCAGCTGTTGATCTGCTACTCGGGCATCTACAGCCTTGCCGCCGTTCAGTCGCAGCCGTTGCTGGGCGCATTTTTTCGCGATGCCATCAACTGCACCCTGCTGGCCTTCACCCTCAATACGTGCGCCTACACCACGGAAATCTTCGCCGGTGCGATCCGTTCAATCGCCCGGGGGGAGGTACAAGCTGCCCGGGCGTATGGCTTCAATGGCTGGAAGCTCTACCGCCGCGTCGTCATGCCCCAGGCACTGCGCCGCGCCTTGCCGGTTTACAGCAACGAAGTGATCCTGTTGCTGCACTCCACCACCCTGGCCTTCACCGCCACGGTCCCTGACATTCTCAAAGTCGCCCGGGATGCCAACGCGGCCACCCTTCAGACCTTCCCTTCGTTTGTCATCGCTGCCGGGCTGTACCTTATCGCCACCTTTGCCCTGGTGGGACTGTTTCGCCTGGCCGAGCGGCGCTGGCTGGCATTTCTCGGCCCGCGCCGATAGGAGAACCCCCATGCACCACCAACGTCATGATGTGCTGGCCGCCGTACCGGGCACCTGTCGGCAAATCCATAGTTTTCATTACGGACCAGCGCCAGAGCACGGGAAAATCTATATCCAGGCGTCGCTGCACGCGGACGAGCTGCCGGGAATGCTGGTGATCTGGCATCTCAAGCAGCGCATGCTGGAGCTCGAGCAGGCCGGCCTGTTGCGCAAGCACATAGTGCTGGTGCCCGTGGCCAACCCGGCGGGGCTGGAGCAGGTGCTGATGGACGTGCCCCAGGGGCGTTTTGATAACGAAAGCCGACAGAATTTCAACCGCTTCTTTGTGGATGTCAGTCAGGAGGTGGGCGATAGTGTCGAGGGCCAGTTGACCCAGGATCCAGAGCACAATACGCAACTGATTCGCTCGGTCTTGCGCCGTGTCCTGGTCGCCACGCAGCCGCTGACCCACGTGCAGGCCCTGCGTCAGACCCTGCAGACCCTGGCGTGCGATGCCGATATGGTCCTGGACCTGCACTGCGACTTCGAAGCTGTACAACACCTGTACCTGGCCCCGGCCTTCTGGCCGCAGGTAGAGCCCCTGGCCCGTTACCTGGGGGCCCGAGCCTGCTTTATGGCCACCGAGTCGGGCGGGCAGTCCTTCGATGAATGGTTCACCCTGTTCTGGGCGCAGATGCAAGCGCGCTTTGCGCCACGTTTCCCCCTGACGTGCTGCAGCTTTGCCGTGACCGTTGAGCTGCGAGGGGTGGCGGATGTGACCCACGAACTGGCGCGTGACGATAGCCAGGCGCTGATCGACTACTTGACCCATGCGGGTGCAGTCGAAGGGCAGCCAAAAGCACTTCCGGCATTGCTCAACCCGCCGACCCCGCTAGCGGGCGTCGAGCCGTTGAACAGTCCCACGGGGGGTTTGCTGGTGTTTTATGCGCAAGCGGGTGACTACCTGCAGGCGGGGGCTGTGGTGGCAGACATCATTGACCCCATCACGGACCGTATTACTCCAGTGGTCTGTCAACGCGAAGGCTTGCTCTATGTCCGCTCATTGCGGCGCATGGCGACTGCGGGAATGACCATTGCCCATGTCGCCGGGGCGCAGGCGTATCGACAAGGGGACTTGCTGTCGCCATGAAGGGATTGCGAGCCCGGGAAGGGAAAGAAAAGCCCTTACTTGTCCGGCATCGGAAACGGAAACGGCATCACATTGCTGACACCACGGGCTTCACTGATTTTAGGCGTGCCCAGCCGCTCAACCTCATCGATACGGACAATCGAGTGCATCGGCACAAAGCTGCGCACCACACCTTCAAACTGAGCCTTGAGCTTTTCTTCGCTGGGGTCGACAACCATTTGTGTGCGCTCACCGAAGACGAATTCCTCTACTTCCAGAAACCCCCACAGATCACTTTGATAGATCTGCTTGGCGTACATTTCGAACACCTGGCCCTGGTTGAGGAAAATCACCTTGTAGATTGGAGCTTCACGTTTGGTCATGGTGGGCGGGTAAGCATCTGAAGGTAAAAAAGAGGGCGCGAACTATAGCATAGCCATCAGACGCACAACGCTAGGAAGCAACGGCTATGACCCCTATAATGTGCGGTTCTTTGAACCACTTGATGAACACCCATGGCCAAGAAGCTTTACATCGAAACCCACGGTTGCCAGATGAATGAGTACGACAGCTCGCGCATGGTCGACCTGCTGGGTGAACATCAGGCCCTGGAAGTCACAGCGCGCGCCGAAGACGCTGATGTCATCCTGCTGAATACCTGTTCAATTCGTGAACGTGCCCAGGACCGCGTGTACTCCCAACTGGGTCGCTGGCGCGAACTGAAACTGGCCAACCCCGACATGGTTATCGCCGTGGGCGGTTGCGTGGCCAGCCAGGAAGGCGCGGCGATCCGCGATCGCGCCCCGTATGTGGACGTGGTATTCGGCCCGCAAACCCTGCACCGCCTGCCGGAAATGATTGACGCCGCGCGCATCACCAAACTGCCGCAGGTTGATGTGTCATTCCCTGAAATCGAGAAATTCGATCACCTGCCAGAGCCTCGCATCGACGGCCCAAGCGCCTACGTGTCGGTCATGGAAGGTTGCAGCAAGTACTGCACGTTCTGCGTGGTGCCTTACACCCGCGGCGAAGAAGTCAGCCGGCCCTTCGATGATGTATTGGCCGAGGTGATCCACCTGGCTGAAAACGGCGTGCGTGAAGTGACCCTGCTTGGCCAGAACGTCAACGGCTATCGCGGCCTGACCGAAGGTGGCCGCCTCGCCGACCTTGCCGAGCTGATCCGTGTGGTTGCGGCGATCGACGGTATCGAGCGTATCCGCTACACCACCTCCCACCCGCTGGAGTTTTCCGACAGCCTGATCCAGGCCCACGCCGAAGTCCCGGAACTGGTCAAACACCTGCATCTGCCGGTGCAATCGGGCTCCGACCGCATTCTGTCGGCGATGAAACGCAATCACACGGCCCTGGAATACAAATCCAAGCTGCGCAAACTGCGCGCTGCCGTACCGGGGATCTGCATCAGCTCCGACTTTATTGTCGGCTTCCCGGGCGAAACCGAAAAAGACTTCGAACAGACCATGAAGCTGATCGAAGACGTGGGTTTCGACTTCTCCTACTCTTTTGTCTACAGCCAGCGCCCGGGCACCCCGGCAGCAGACCTGACGGACGACACCCCGGAAGAGCGCAAGAAAGAACGTCTGAACGCGCTGCAGCATCGTCTCAACCAGCAGGGCTTCGAGATCAGCCGCCAGATGGTGGGCTCGACCCAGCGAATCCTGGTCACTGACTACTCGAAAAAAGACCCGGGCGAGTTGCAGGGCCGGACCGAGAACAACCGCATCGTCAACTTCCGCTGCGACAACCCGCAGTTGATCGGGCAATTCGCCGATGTGCATATTGATGCGGCCCAGCCGCACTCGTTGCGGGGCTCGCTGCTGAACTGACCACACGCCATCGTCCCTTATGGGAGCGGGCTTGCTCGCGATGCACGCAACACGGTCCGGCTGGATGAGTGCGGTGGTGCAATCGCGAGCAAACCCGCTCCCACATCAAACATTTGGTGAAGTCCTTTCACGCTTGACCTGCTAGCGTTATCCTTAATTTCATATCAATTGCCTAAGGGCGGCTAAATACGACCTTGAACGCACCCATCGAACCACATCGCTTCCTTCTCGAGCCCTTTGAGGCCCGCCGTTTCGCCAATCTGTGCGGGCAATTCGACGAGCATCTGCGCTTGATCGAGCAACGCCTGACGATCGATATCCGCAATCGCGGTAACCAGTTCGAGCTGATCGGCGACCCGAAAATCACTTCTTCGGCAGAAAACCTGCTGCGCCGCCTGTACCGCGAAACCAAGGCCACCGAGCTTTCGCCGGACATGGTTCACCTGTTCCTGCAAGAGTCTGCGGTACAAGACCTCGCCAGCAACCCGGTGGCTGAAGCCAGTGTTTCGCTGCGCACCAAAAAGGGCATGATCCGCCCTCGCGGGATCAACCAGCAGCGTTACGTCAAAGAGATCCTGGGCAACGACATCAACTTCGGCATTGGCCCGGCGGGTACGGGTAAAACCTATCTGGCTGTGGCCTGCGCAGTTGATGCCCTGGAACGCGAGCAGATCCGCCGCATCCTGCTGGTGCGTCCGGCGGTTGAGGCCGGTGAGAAGCTCGGTTTCCTGCCGGGTGACCTGTCGCAAAAAATAGACCCGTACCTGCGCCCGCTCTACGACGCACTGTACGAAATGCTTGGTTTTGAATACGTGGCCAAGCTGATCGAGCGCCAGGTGATCGAAGTCGCGCCGCTGGCCTACATGCGCGGCCGCACGCTGAACAACAGTTTCATCATTCTCGACGAGAGCCAGAACACCACGGTCGAGCAGATGAAAATGTTCCTGACCCGCATCGGCTTCGGCTCGACCGCCGTGATCACCGGTGACATCACCCAGATCGACCTGCCCAAAGGCACCAAATCGGGGCTGAACCATGTCATTGAGGTGCTCAAGGACGTGCCGGGCATCAGCTTTACCCACTTCCAGTCCAAGGACGTCGTGCGCCACCCGCTGGTGCAGCGCATCGTCGAGGCCTACGGTCGCTACGAACAGGAAGCCGCCGACAAGCTGGCCGCGCTGCCCGCTGCAAAGGATTACCGCCACGATGCTTGAGCTTGACCTGCAACTGGCGACCGACGCCAGTGCCCCCAGCGAAGCCCAGTTCCGCCAATGGTGTGAACTGGCTTTGCGCCAGCGCAGCGCCGATTCGGAAATGACCATTCGTCTGGTAGACGAACCCGAAGGTCGTGAACTGAACCACACCTGGCGCCAAAAAGACTACGCCACCAATGTGCTGTCCTTCCCCGCTGACGTGCCTGATGAGTTCCTCGATATCCCGCTATTGGGCGATCTGGTGATTTGCGTGGCCGTGGTCGAGCGCGAAGCCGCCGAACAAGGCAAAAGCCTTGAGGCCCACTGGGCCCATCTGGTGATACACGGTTGCTTGCATCTTCTGGGTTACGACCATATAGAAGACGAAGAAGCCGAAGAAATGGAAGCACTGGAACGAACGTTGCTTGCAGAACTGGGTCATCCTGACCCGTATGCAGACGACGAAACCGAATAACACCCACTGAAACTACCAAGGGATACGAGTAAATCGCTATGAGCGAAGACCGATCGAGCAACGGGCAAAAGTCATGGTTAGGTAAGCTGACCCAGGCCTTTGCCCATGAGCCGAAAAACCGCCAGGAGCTGCTTGAGCTGCTGCGCGAAGCACACCAGAACAAACTTTTGGACAGTGAAGCGCTGGCCATCGTCGAAGGTGCCATTCAAGTGGCTGACCTGCAGGTACGGGACATCATGGTTCCTCGCTCGCAGATGATCAGCATCAAGGCAACCCAGACCCCCCGCGAATTTCTCCCGGCGATCATTGACGCGGCGCACTCGCGCTACCCGGTGATCGGCGAAAGCCACGACGACGTCCTTGGCGTCCTCCTGGCCAAAGACCTGCTGCCGCTGATCCTTCAAGAGAACGGCGACAAGTACAACATCAAGGATTTGCTGCGTCCGGCGACATTTGTCCCCGAGTCCAAGCGCCTTAACGTGTTGTTGCGCGAGTTCCGCGCCAACCACAACCACATGGCCATCGTGATTGACGAATACGGCGGCGTTGCGGGTCTGGTGACGATTGAAGACGTTCTCGAGCAGATCGTTGGCGACATCGAAGACGAGCACGACGTCGAAGAAGACAGCTACATCAAGCCGTTGCCCAGCGGTGACTTCCTGATCAAGGCCCTGACCCCGATCGAGAACTTCAACGAGTTCTTCGACACCGAATTCTCCGACGACGAGTTCGACACCGTGGGCGGCCTGGTCATGAGCGCATTCGGGCACTTGCCCAAACGCAACGAAACCACTGAAATCGGCCCCTACCGCTTCCGTATCCTCAATGCTGACAGCCGCCGGATCCATCTGATTCGTCTCACGCCTATTGCCCGCTAAATCTCAATACCAAGGATTGAAATGCGCTGGATAACCTCCCCCGGCTGGCCCGGTAACTTGCTGGCCGTGGTGGCCGGCGCACTGACAACCCTGGCGTTGGCCCCCTTCGATATCTGGCCATTGGCACTGGTTGCCCTGGCCCTGTTCTATCTCGGTTTGCGCGACCTGTCGCCAAAACAGGCGCTGGGCCGAGGCTGGTGTTTCGGTTTTGGCCTGTTTGGCGCGGGCACCAGCTGGATCTACTACAGCATCCACCACTTCGGCGGCGCTTCGGTGCTGCTGGCCGGTTTCCTGATGTTGTTGTTCACGGCAGCCATCGCCTGGTTCTTTGCCCTGCCCGCCTGGGTGTGGGCGCGCTGGATCCGTCGCAATGAAGCGCCGTTGGCCGATACACTGGCATTTGCTGCGCTATGGGTTGCTCAAGAGGCGTTCCGCGGCTGGTTCCTCACCGGTTTCCCATGGCTGTACTCCGGTTACAGCCAGCTGGACGGCCCTTTGGCCGGGCTCGCACCGTTGGGCGGCATGTGGCTGGTGTCTTTCACTCTGGCCCTGACCGCAGCCCTGCTGTGCAATTTGCCACGCCTGATCAAGGCCAGACGCAAGGCTTTTGTCGCCGCAGGGGTGGTCTTGCTGATCGGCCCCTGGGCCGTCGGCCAGGCCCTCAAGCACCACGCCTGGACCAGCCCATCGGGTGACCCGCTGAGCGTGGCGGCGATCCAGGGCAATATCGAACAAAGCATGAAATGGGACCCGGCCCAGGTCAATGCACAGCTGGCCCTTTACCGTGACATGACCTTCAGTTCCAAACGTGTCGACCTGATCGTTTGGCCGGAAACCGCTGTCCCTGTCCTCAAAGAGAACGCTGAAGGCTTTTTGAGCATGATGGGCCGGTTTGCCGCCGATCGTAACTCAGCGCTGATTACCGGCGTGCCGATCCGCCAGGAAGTGCGACATGAACCGCGCTACTTCAACGGCATCACCGCCGTGGGCGAGGGCGATGGTGTTTACCTGAAACAGAAGCTGGTGCCGTTTGGCGAATATGTGCCGCTGCAGGATGTACTGCGCGGCCTGATCGCATTTTTTGATCTGCCAATGTCGGACTTTGCCCGCGGCCCGGCGGACCAGGCCATGTTGCAGGCCAAGGGTTATCAAATCGCGCCATTGATTTGCTATGAAGTGGTGTATCCGGACTTCGTGGCCGGGCTTGCTGCCCAGAGCGATATCCTGCTGACCATCAGCAATGACACCTGGTTCGGCACCTCGATTGGGCCGCTGCAACACCTGCAAATGGCGCAGATGCGTGCCCTGGAAGCCGGGCGCTGGATGATTCGGGCCACCAACAATGGCGTCACGGCATTGATTAACCCGTTTGGGCAAATCACCACGCAAATTCCGCAGTTCGAGCAAGGCATCATGTACGGCGAAGTGGTGCCCATGCACAACCTCACGCCTTACCTGCAATGGCGCTCATGGCCACTGATCATCCTGTGCAGCCTGCTGATTGGCTGGGCCCTGGTCACCAGCCGGATTGCCAAGACGGTCTAGCCTTGTGCTTCTGCGTCTTCTACCCTCTCCCGGAGGGAGAGGGAGCTGACAGGTGGTTTTGCGTAGAGCTGCTTTTGCCTTTAATCCCCTCTCCCTCCGGGAGAGGGCCAGGGTGAGGGGCTTTTGCTTAATGGGTCAGCGATAAAACAACGGATAGGCAATCTGCCCTACCGCTTCATTGATCAATAGCCCGGACTGCCAGAAAGCTTTGTACTCAGGCATCCAGCCCCCCAGCGGCCGCGCATTGTCGGCACTGAAAAAACCGACCGGCGCAGGCACCACGTCAAAACCAGCCTTTTCAAAACTCCACACCGAACGCGACATATGCCAACCGTGCGTCACCACGACCACCCGCTTGACCCCCAGCGGCAGCAGAATGTCTGCGGTCATTTTGGCGTTTTCCCACGTTGTGCGGCTTTGCTCTTCTTTCCACCGTACTTGCACGCCGAAATCATCACGCAATGAATCCGCCATCAACTGCGCCTCACTGGGCGGCGAGCCGTAGTGCAAACCGCCAGTGGTCAACACCGGCAAGCCCGAAGCCTTCGCCAGTCGGGCGGCATAGCGCTGGCGCTCCAGACCGATGCCGGTGGGCTGATCGCTGCCCCAGGCCGGATCCCCCCGCTCACGCCCCGAGCCCAGCACCACAATGACATCGGCACGCGCGGCCAGCGTCGACCACTCGCTCTGCGCCAGCGGTGGTTCGCGCTCCAGCACACGGGCGCCCCACTCCACCATTATTGGCAAACTCATCAGCCAAAAGCCGCCCAGCCCCAGGGCAAACAACACACCCGCCACTCGCGGGCGCGAACGCCTTAGCCACCAGGCAAGCGCCAGGAGCAACAGAAAAATGCCAGGGGGTAATAGAAGCTGTTTTAAAAAGTATCGAATAGGCATCGAGCATCTCCAAAGATGCCCGAAGCCTAAGGGGGTTGATTGAGCGCATCAACAACGCAGGTGAGAAACCCAAACACAAACGTGTAATGCATCAACCCGGAGGTACAACTTTCTTGATGCGGCTTTGTTGAAGGCCGGGCTTGAATCGCCGTATGGCCTAAGCTCCCTGCACCCTGTCTTTAAGCCAGATAACCTTGGCCCTGGGGGCATCCTGCATGTTCACGCTGCCTTGCGAGCGTTTAATTGCCTCACGCCCGATCCGGTTCAAATAGAGGTTGATCAACTCCAGCTCGGCATGACTCAAGCCTCGCAATTCCAACTCGACTGGGCGTTCATCACGTAATTGGACAGCCGTCTTTGCTGAATCAAGAGCCACACTCAAACGATCAATCAGCCGCTCATACACTTGCGATGTTGCTACGCTGCGTTGCAACTCTGCCATCCGTCCACCTCATTTAAGGAAATGAATCTCCCCCACAGGAGAGCTTAGCTGCGCTTGTAAAAGCGGCGTGCTGCTGCGACCAACGGAGTGATGAGGCAATCAGGGTTTCCCTCGATAGAGCGGGGTCATGTATGCTACGGGACTTCCTGTAACCCCTGCTCCAACCTGACCGGGCAACACTGTCGCCGGTCTATGTTGAAGAGGATTAGGCCACCCTTTATCAGTACAAGTAGCCATGCACGAACAATATCAGCCCCGTGAAATAGAAGCCGCCGCCCAATCATTCTGGGACAACCAAAAGTCCTTCGAAGTCAGCGAAGATCTAGGCAAAGAGACGTTCTACTGCCTATCGATGTTCCCGTACCCAAGCGGCAAGCTACACATGGGGCACGTGCGCAACTACACCATCGGTGACGTGATCTCCCGTTACCAGCGCATGCTTGGCAAGAACGTCCTGCAGCCCATGGGCTGGGACGCCTTCGGCATGCCGGCTGAAAACGCCGCGATGAAGAACAAGGTGGCGCCGGCCAAGTGGACCTACGAAAACATCGCCTACATGAAAACCCAGCTGCGCAGCCTGGGTCTGGCCGTTGACTGGTCCCGCGAAATCACGACCTGCAAGCCGGATTACTACCGTTGGGAACAATGGCTGTTCACCCGCCTGTTCGAAAAAGGTGTGATCTACCGTAAAAACGGCACCGTGAACTGGGACCCGGTGGATCAGACCGTTCTGGCCAACGAGCAAGTGATCGACGGCCGTGGCTGGCGTTCGGGCGCGGTAATCGAAAAACGCGAAATCCCGATGTACTACTTCAAGATCACCGCTTATGCGGATGAGTTGCTGGAAAGCCTCGACGATATGCCGGGCTGGCCCGAGCAGGTCAAAACCATGCAGCGCAACTGGATTGGCAAATCCCGCGGCATGGAAGTGCAGTTCCCTTACAACGTCGAGTCCATCGGCTCAGCAGGCGCGCTCAAGGTTTTCACCACCCGCCCTGATACCTTGATGGGCGCGACCTATGTCGCTGTGGCTGCCGAGCACCCGCTCGCCACCCAGGCAGCGCAGGGCAACCCCGAGCTGCAAGCGTTTATCGCCCAGTGCAAAGGCGGCAGCGTGGCAGAAGCCGACATGGCAACCCAGGAAAAAATGGGCCTGCCAACCTCGCTGTTCGTCGAGCACCCGCTGACCGGCGAAAAGCTTCCTGTATGGGTCGCCAACTATGTACTGATGCATTACGGCGACGGCGCGGTGATGGCTGTACCAGCACACGACGAGCGTGATTTCGAATTCGCCACCAAGTACAACCTGCCGATCAAGCCGGTTGTGCGTACCAGTGCTGGCGACGAGTCACCGGCACCGTGGCAGGACGCTTACAACGAGCACGGCCCGCTGATCAACTCCGGCGAATTTGACGGCCTGGATTTCGACACCGCATTCGCCGCCATCGAAGCCGCCCTGACTGCCAAAGGCCTGGGCCAGGCGCGCACCCAGTTCCGCCTGCGTGACTGGGGCATCAGCCGCCAGCGCTACTGGGGCTGCCCGATCCCGATCGTGCATTGCGATACCTGCGGTGACGTACCAGTACCTGAAGCCCAGCTGCCAGTGGTCTTGCCAGAAGATGTCGTACCCGATGGCGCCGGTTCGCCACTGGCACGCATGCCTGAATTCTACGAGTGCAGCTGCCCTAAATGTGGCGCACCGGCCAAACGCGAAACAGACACGATGGACACCTTCGTCGAGTCGTCGTGGTACTACGCACGTTACGCCTCGCCGCACTATGAAGGCGGTCTGGTCGAGAAATCGGCAGCAGACCACTGGCTACCGGTGGACCAGTACATCGGCGGTATCGAACACGCCATTTTGCACCTGCTGTACGCGCGCTTCTTCCACAAGCTGATGCGTGACGAAGGCCTGGTCAGCTCCAACGAGCCGTTCAAGAACCTGTTGACCCAGGGCATGGTAATCGCCGAGACCTACTTCCGTACGCTGGACAACGGCGGCAAGGATTACTTCAACCCGGACGACGTGGAAATCGAACGTGATGCCAAGGCCAAGATCATCGGCGCCACGCTGAAGAGTGACGGCCTGCCGGTGGAAATCGGCGGCACGCAGAAAATGTCCAAGTCGCTCAACAACGGTGTTGACCCGCAATACATGATCGAACAGTACGGCGCAGACACCTGCCGCCTGTTCATGATGTTTGCTTCGCCGCCTGACGCAAGCCTGGAATGGTCCGACTCGGGTGTTGAAGGCTCCCACCGCTTCCTCAAGCGTGTATGGCGCCTGGCCCATGCCCATGTAGGCCAAGGCCTGCCGGGCGCGCTGGATATCGCCAGCCTGAACGATGAGCAAAAAGTCATTCGCCGTGCCATCCACCAGGCTATCAAGCAAGCCAGCCAGGACGTCGGCCAGCACCACAAGTTCAACACCGCCGTCGCCCAGGTGATGACCGTGATGAACGTGCTCGAAAAAGCACCGCAAGCGACTGAACAAGACCGCGCCCTGCTGCAGGAAGGTCTCGAGACTGTAGCTCTGGTACTGGCGCCGATCACACCGCACATCAGCCATGAGCTGTGGAACCGGTTGGGGCATGCAGGTGCAATCATCGACGCTGCATGGCCAACCCTGGATGAAACCGCGCTGGTTCAAGACACCCTGCAACTGGTTATCCAGGTCAACGGCAAGCTGCGCGGGCATATTGAAATGCCAGCTGCTGCCAGCCGTGAAGAGGTTGAAGCTGCTGCCCGCACCAACGAAAACGTACTGCGCTTTACAGAAGGCCTGACGATTCGCAAAGTGATCGTGGTACCAGGCAAATTGGTCAATATCGTCGCCAGCTAACTGGAACAGGCGCCCGCGTCATGCGCGGGCGCCCAACAAGACCTTCAGGGCCGCGTGGTCGGCCCATCTGGTTTCAAGGGGAGCAACACATGATCAAACGCAACTTGCTGGTGATGGGTCTCGCAGTTCTGTTGAGCGCCTGCGGCTTTCAACTGCGCGGTACCGGCACCAACCAGCTGACGATCACCGAACTCGATGTCAGCGCGCGCAACGCCTATGGCGACACTGTGCGCCAGCTGCGTCAGGTGCTGGAAAACAGCGGCGTGAAAATCACTGCCAACGCACCATACAAACTGGTTCTGACCGACGAGAAGGAAACCCAGCGTTCTGCCAGCTACACCGGCAATTCGGGTACCGCCGAGTATCAGTTGAACAACGTAGTGAAATACGAAATTCAGGGGCCGAGCCATCTGACGCTGCTGAGCGACAAGGTTGAAGCCTACAAAGTCTACCTGCAGGATGGCAGTAACGTGGCAGGCAGCACCCAGGAAGGCGACATGATCCGCAAGGAAATGCGCCGCGACCTGATCCAGCAACTGGTTCTGCGCCTGGAGCAATTGACCCCGGCCCAGCTGGAAGTACTGCAACAGCAAGCCGAAGCGAAGGCCAAGGCTGAAGCCGATGCCATCGAAGCTGCACGCAAGGCTCAAGAGGAAACTCCTCAACAGTCGCCTCTCGAACTGCAAAACCAGTAAGGCATACGGGGCGCTCAAGCGCCCCGCTATCGTTATGGTCCTATGAAACTCGCTCCCGCCCAACTCGCCAAGCATCTGCAAGGCCCCCTTTCGCCCGTCTACATCATCAGCGGCGATGACCCGTTGTTGTGCCAGGAAACCGCCGACGCCATCCGCAGTACCGCCCGCAAGCAGGGTTTCGATGAGCGCCAGGTGTTCAGCGCCGACGCCAGCTTTGACTGGGGCACGCTGCTGCAAGCCGGTGCCAGCATGTCGCTGTTTGCCGAAAAGCGCCTGCTGGAACTGCGCCTGCCTTCGGGCAAGCCTGGCGACAAGGGTGCTGCGGCGTTGATCGAATACTGCTCGCGCCCTGCCGAAGACACCCTGCTGCTGATCAGCCTGCCCAAACTCGACGGCAGTGCGCAAAAGACCAAGTGGGGCAAGGCGCTGATTGAAGGGGCGCAAACCCAGTTCGTGCAGATCTGGCCGGTGGACGCCAACCAGTTGCCGCAATGGATTCGCCAGCGCTTGTCGCAGGCCGGGCTGTCGGCCACCCATGATGCGGTGGAACTGATAGCAGCCCGGGTCGAAGGCAATCTTCTGGCTGCTGCGCAGGAAATCGAAAAGCTCAAGTTAATGGCTGAGGACGGGCAAATCACTGTCGAAACCGTGCAAGCCGCAGTGGCTGACAGTGCGCGGTTTGATGTGTTTGGCCTGGTGGATGCGGTACTTAACGGCGAAGCTGCCCATGCCCTGCGTATGCTCGAAGGCTTGCGCGGTGAAGGCGTAGAGCCTCCTGTGATCTTGTGGGCCCTGGCGCGTGAGCTGCGGGTACTGGCCAATATTGCCCTGCAGTACAGCCAGGGCACGCCATTGGACAAGGCCTTCAGCCAGGCGCGACCACCGGTGTGGGACAAGCGCAAACCGTTGATGAGCAAAGCCTTGCAGCGTTATTCGGCGCAGCGCTGGGCACAATTGTTGTTGGACGCGCAGCGTATCGATGCCCAGATCAAGGGCCAGGCAGCAGGATCTGCCTGGAGCAGCCTGAGTCGTCTGGTGCTGCTGATGTGCGGGCAACGCCTGAATCTGCCAGCTGAATAAACACTGCTTTCTGTGGGAGCGGGCTTGCTCGCGATACGGGCGTCGCGGCCTGACAGGCTGATAGCGTTGATGCTAACGCGAGCAAGCCCGCCCCCACCGATCACTATCCTGTGGACAATACGAAAAAACCGGCCGATGATTTGCGCTTGTTCAACTCAAGCGAGAGCACATGCCATGAGCAAGCGCCCCAACAAGGCCAAATCCATTGTTGCCCAACCCCTGTTCCGCAGCCGCCAGGAACGCCCCGCCAAAGGCAAAGGCAGCTACCGCCGCGAAGCCTTCCAGTCGAGAGACCGGGAGGCTTTTTACTTTCTGGCTGCCTGACGGCGGGGATGATAAGGTCTGCTTCTGTTTTGCATTACCTGGACCTGCGCATGCTCTCACGTCATACACGCCGTTGGCCGATGCGCCAACTGATCGCTGCTTCCAGCGTCATCCTTTTAGTCGCCTGCGCAGAGAAACCGACCGCAGCCGATGCTCAAACCTTGCCTGTGGTACCTCCGGCACCTGCGGTCATCAGCAGCGCGCCAGTGCCAGGCACCGACACCCCTCTTGTTCAGCCCACTCAAAGCTTCAGCGAGTGGCAAGCCGATTTCCGCGCCCAAGCGCTTAAAGCCGGAATCAACCCGCTGGTATTCGATAACGCCTTTGCCGGCATTACGCCAGACATGAGCGTGATCAAGGCCGACCGCAGCCAGCCCGAATTCAGCCGCCCGGTCTGGGAGTACCTGGACGGTGCCCTGTCGCCTTTGCGTGTACGTAATGGCCAGCGTTTGCTGGAGCAGAATGCCGAACTGCTGGGCCGCATCGAGCAGCGTTATGGCGTTGATCGCCAGGCGCTGGTTTCGGTCTGGGGCATGGAAAGCAATTTTGGCTCGTTCCAGGGCAACAAGTCAGTCATTCGCTCCCTCGCGACCCTGGCCTATGAAGGGCGTCGCCCGGAGTTTGCTCAAAGCCAATTGATCGCTGCACTGAAGATCATTCAGGAAGGCGATATAAGCCCCGAGAAAATGCTCGGCTCGTGGGCGGGCGCAATGGGCCAGACCCAGTTTATCCCCACCACCTATGAAACCCACGCGGTGGATTTCGATGGTGATGGCCGTCGTGATATATGGAACAGCTCGGCAGATGCCCTGGCCTCGACTGCCCACTACCTGCAAAGCTCGGGCTGGAAGCAAGGCCAGCCGTGGGGCTTTGAAGTGACGCTGCCTGCCGGGTTCGACTACGCCCTGGCTGATGGCGCAATCAAAAAGAGCGTTGCCGAATGGCAAAAACTGGGAGTCAAGGTACCTGCCAGCGCCGCAGGCTCAGAGCAGTTAAGCGCTGCCCTGCTGCTCCCTGCAGGCTATCGTGGCCCGGCGTTTCTGGTACTGGATAACTTCCGCGCCATCCTGCGTTACAACAACTCATCATCCTATGCACTGGCCGTAGGCTTGTTGTCGCAACGTTTCAACGGTGGCGGGACCATTTTGGCCGACTGGCCAAAAGACGACCGACCGCTGAGCCGTTCCGAGCGCGTCGAACTGCAAATGCTGCTGAGCCAGCGCAATTATGATGCGGGTAATGCAGACGGCATTATCGGCGCCAATACCCGCAAGGCTATTCGCAGCGCGCAGCAGGCCATGGGTTGGCCAGCAGACGGCTATCCGAGCCACAAGCTGCTGGAGAGTTTGCGTAATCGGTGAGGTTGCTACCCTCTCCCTATGGGAGAGGGGCTTCAGGTTCAGGCGCTTACAACTACATCCTGCTCAAGCACCAGCAACTGCTGATCAGCATCCAGCCTGACCTGCGCCCCCATCGGCAAGGTCAGGTTCGGGTCGCAATGACCGCTGCGCCAGCCAGACAGTACCGGAATGCCCAGCCCGCCCAGTTCCTGAGCCAGCAACCGTTCCAGCGCCGCAACATCAACTCCGGCCACGTCCCCCACCAGCACTCCGCGCAACCTGTCGAGCTTGCCCGCCAGGCGCAAATGCGTCAGCAGACGGTCGACCCGGTACAACGGTTCGTTGACGTCTTCGATAAACAGGATGATGTCTTCGCTGTCCAGTTCAAACGCCGTGCCCATCACCGCGCAGATCATCGACAGATTGCCACCCAGCAAACGGCCACTGGCGCAGCCCGGGGCAATGGTCGTCAACGGCCAGGCCGCGGGATGCTCCAGCACGGGCGGCTGTTGCCCGCCGAGCATACGCAGCAATGAAGTTTCGGTAGGCGGTTGTTTGTTGCCCAGCAGATCAGCGTTCACCATTGGCCCGTGAAACGTCACAAAGCCCGCGTAACGAGTGATCGCCAGATGCAACGCGGTGATATCGCTGTAGCCGACAAACGGCTTGGGATGACGACGCAACAGCTCAAAGTCGATGCCATCGAGCAAGCGCGGGCTGCCATAGCCGCCGCGCAGGCAGAAAATGGCATCAATGCTGTCATCGGCAAAAGCCTCATGCAGGTCGCGTAAACGCTCTGCATCAGAACCGGCAAGATAACCCTCCCGCTGCCACACCCCCGGATAGACCCGCAGCTGGTAGCCGCGTGCATGCATCCATTGGGTCGCGAGGTTCAGGTCAAGTTCGGCAGGGCCTGCCGGGGCGATCAGGGCGATCACCCCGCCAGCGGGCAACGCGGGCACCGCGCTATGGGCCTTGAAGGACACTTGCGCGGTGAGCCGGTTAGTCATGGAGTCAGGCACTCACCAGCATGGATTTGACCAGCTTGGCTTGTTCATCAGCGTGGTACGAAGAACGTACCAGCGGACCGGATGCCACGTTTTTAAAGCCCATCTTGTAGCCTTCCTCGGCAAACCACGCGAAGGTATCCGGGTGTACGAAACGCTGAACCGGCAAGTGGTTGCGCGACGGTTGCAGGTACTGACCCAAGGTCAGCATGTCGATGTCATGTTCGCGCATGCGCTTCATCACTTCGATCACTTCCTCGTCTGTCTCGCCCAGCCCCAGCATCAGGCCCGACTTGGTCGGAATGTGCGGCATCATCTGCTTGAAGCGTTGCAGCAGGGTCAGCGACCACTGGTAATCGGAGCCCGGACGCGCAGCCTTGTACAGGCGCGGCACAGTTTCGAGGTTGTGGTTGAACACGTCTGGCGGCTCGGCTGCGGTGATTTCAAGTGCAACATCCATGCGCCCACGGTAGTCCGGAACAAGTGTTTCGAGCAGCACGCCCGGCGACAGTTTGCGGATTTCGCGGATGCAGTCGGCAAAGTGCTGGGCACCACCGTCACGCAGGTCATCGCGGTCTACCGAGGTGATCACCACGTACTTCAGGCGCAGATCAGCGATGGCAATCGCCAGGCTTTCCGGCTCATTGGTGTCCAGTGGCTTCGGTCGGCCGTGGCCCACGTCACAGAACGGGCAACGACGGGTGCAGATGTCACCCATGATCATGAAGGTCGCGGTACCGCCCGAGAAGCATTCGCCCAGGTTCGGGCAGGAGGCTTCTTCGCACACGCTGTGCAGCTTGTGCTTACGCAGCAGGGACTTGATACGGTCGACTTCCGGAGAAACCGGAATGCGCACGCGAATCCAGTCAGGCTTCTTCGGCAGTTCGGTGGTCGGAATGATCTTTACCGGGATACGCGCAACCTTCTCGGCACCGCGCAACTTGACGCCGGTCTCAACCTTGGAACGGGCCTCGCTGGCGCGGGCCGCACGTTCTGAGATATCCAGCGTTGGGATCAGGGTTTGAACAGCGTCTTGCGCAGTAGTCATATCAATCGATTCCGCCCGTCAGGGTCGTCTGCTCAGCATAGTCGAGGTGTTTGACGAGCTGCGAGCGCAGCCGGGCACCAACCTCGGCAAATTCAATCGGCCCTGCATGGTCACGCAACTGGGTCATCGCCAGCCCCGCATAGCCACAGGGGTTAATCCGTCGAAACGGTTCCAGGTCCATGTCCACATTCAGGGCCAGGCCGTGGAAGGAGCAGCCATTGCGGATCCGCAGGCCCAAAGAGGCGATTTTCGCGCCATCGACATACACGCCCGGCGCATCGGCCTTGGCTGCAGCGCTCACGCCATAGCTGGCGAGCAAGTCGATCAGGCACTGTTCCATCCGCGTGACCAGCTCACGTACGCCATAGCCCAGCCGGCGCACATCGAGCATCAGGTAGGCAACCAATTGGCCGGGGCCGTGGTAGGTCACCTGGCCACCGCGATCCGACTTCACCACCGGGATATCTCCCGGTAGCAGCAGATGCTCGGCCTTGCCTGCCTGGCCTTGGGTAAACACCGGCGGGTGCTGCACCAGCCAGACTTCGTCTTGCGTGTCCGGCACCAGCTTGCGCTCATCGGTGAAACGCTGCATCGCCAGCCAGGTGCGCTCGTAATCAAGCTGGCCCAGCTCACGAATACCCAAGACCTGCGACATCACAACACCATATGTACGAAGCCGGTGGCTCGCAATTCGCTGTTGATGTTGTAGAGCTGATCCTGATCAGTTGCCACGATATGCAGCTGGATCGTCGTGTACTTGCCGTTGGTGCTCTGGCGCTCATCGACACGATCATCGTTGACCGTCGCGTGTTTCTTGACGATATCGATGATTTTGTCCTTATTGCCCACACCCGTGTCGCTGATCACCTTAACCGGGTAATCCACGTTGGGGAATTCGATCTTTGGCGCCTTTACTTCGGTATCGCTCATGGCGTATTGGCCTCGTAAGCCCGGAACAACAAAGGTGCCCCCGCGCAGGGTAGGCGCGGGGTCACACAGGTGGGTGCAATCAGTTGAACAGCCCGTAGAAGAATAGACGGATGCTATCCCACACGCGTCGGAAAATACCACCTTCCTCGACGGGCTCAAGGGCGATCAGGTCAGCACTGTGCACAACCTTGTCGTCAAGTTTGACCTCAACCTTGCCGATCACATCGCCTTTGGCGATAGGGGCCATCAGTTGCGGGTTCATGGTCATGCTTGCAGCCAGCTTTTTCAGTTGGCCTTTTGGCAGGGTCATGGTCAGGTCATCCGCCAGGCCAGCCTTGACCTGGTTGGTGGTGCCTTTCCAGACCGGAGCCTGAGCCAGCTCGGTGCCCTTCTGGTAGAAGGTCTGGGTTTCGAAGAAACGGAAACCGTAGGTCAGCAGCTTCTGGGTCTCTGCAGCACGGGCCGCTTCACTGTTGGTGCCGAACACCACGGCGATCAGGCGCATGCCATCACGTACGGCCGAAGACACCATGCAATAGCCGGCTTCGTCGGTGTGACCGGTTTTCAGACCATCAACGGTTTTGTCGCGCCACAACAACAGGTTGCGGTTAGGCTGCTTGATACCGTTCCAGAAGAACTCTTTCTGCGAGTAGATCGCGTAGTGAGTCGGGTCTTCGTGGATGATGGCGCGAGCCAGCAACGACATGTCGTGAGCCGACGAGTAGTGATCCGGGTTCGGCAGGCCGGTCGGGTTCATGAAGTGGCTGTTGGACATGCCCAGCTCACCGGCGGTCTTGTTCATCATGTCGGCAAAAGCGTCTTCGCTGCCGGCAATGTGCTCGGACAGGGCGACGCTGGCGTCGTTACCCGACTGGATGATGATGCCATGCAGCAGGTCGCTGACCGACACCTGGGTGCCGACCTTGATGAACATCCGCGAACCACCGGTGCGCCATGCGTTTTCGCTGACAGTTACCGGGTCGTTTTCGCCGATCTGGCCACGACGGATTTCCAGAGTCGCGATGTAAGCGGTCATCAGCTTGGTCAGGCTGGCTGGCGGCAGACGCTGGTCGCCGTTGTTCTCGACCAGCACGTTACCGCTGCTGGCATCCATCAGAACATAGGACTTGGCTGCAAGTTGTGGTGGCGACGGCATCATCTCGACTGCCCAGGCGGCAGGAGTGACGATCAGCGGTACTAGCAGGCACAGGCGTTTGGCAAAGGTGGTGATGTTCATCCGTCTCTCGAAGTTGTTAATGGAAACTTACCCTCGCGGGCAAAACTGTACAGGCAGTCGTTTGACTGACTGCCGCGTATTCAGTTGCAGTCCCGGCCCCTGGAAGGGCTTTTATTCTTGACCTCTGCAACTGCGTTTGGGCACCGACTGCTCAGGGCCCAACGCTTTGTTCGGTGTTACTGATCCGACGTCACAACGCTCGGCTGGCCCAGATTGGCCAGGCGCACGCTGTTTTGTGTTTGTGCCACCTCACCCGCCGAGGCTATTGGCCCCATGCGTACACGGTGCAAGGTTTGCTGATTGCGCACAATCGAACTGATAAACACGGGGGTACTGACCATGCCACTGAGTTTGGAACGAAGCAACTCGGCAGCGTCCGGATTGGCAAAGGCACCGACCTGAAGGTAGGTACCCTGGCCCTTGGCCATTGGACTGACCGGAACCACATCGGCAGCATGCTGCTGTGCGGGCGGAGTCCATTGTTCAACCTTGCCGGTGGACACGGTCGGGGCGGTGTTCTGGGCCACTTTCGATTCGTTGAGCATCAGCGGCGCAGGGCGACCGCGCTGAGCCCACCAGGCCTGAGGGTCAATACCTTCAACCTTGACCCGGGCCGTACCGGTTTCGGCATAGCCGAGCTTTTTGGCAGCGGCGTAGGACAAGTCGATAATACGATCCGAATAAAACGGGCCACGGTCGTTGACGCGCAGGATCACGGCCTTGCCGTTATCCAGGTTGGTCACCTTGACGTAGCTGGGCAGCGGCAACGTCTTGTGCGCCGCGCTCATGCCGTACAGGTCATAGACCTCGCCATTGGCGGTGTTCTGGCCGTGAAACTTGGTGCCGTACCAGGACGCGGTACCCGAGGCCACATAGGTCTTGGACTCTTGCATCGGGAAATAGGTCTTGCCCAGCACCGAGTACGGCGCCGCCTTGTAAGGCCCGGTGTGCAGGGTCGGCGTGGCGTCGGGAATGCGCGAAACGTCAACATCCCACCACGGCGCACCGTCCTTGTGGGCACGGTTGATATCCAGGCCCGGCTTGGAACTGACCGCGGTCGATGTTTGCGGGGGCGTCGAGCGACTGCTCGAGCAGCTCACCAGCAGCAACGCAACAGCGGCGCAGGCGGCGAGTTTCAAAGGTGTACGGGTCGCTAGAAACGGCATTACTTGTTGCCCCGTGCTTGAACCAGCAGATCGGACAGTTGATGCACTGCCATGGCGTACATCACGCTTCGGTTATAGCGTGTGATCGCATAAAAGTTTTTCAGGCCCATCCAGTATTCAGGGCCGTCGGCGCCTTCCAGACGAAACGCCGTGACCGGCATATCGTCGCGCAACGCATCATGACTCGACCAGCCCAGCGCTCGCAACTCCCCGACGGTCTTGACCGGTTCAATGCCCTGGGTCAGGCCTTCATCGGCGCGATCACCGGTCACATCGGCGCGAATCACCACCGGCTCACCGGCTACCCAGCCATGACGTTTGAAGTAGCTGGCAACGCTACCGATGGCATCGTCCGGGTTGCTCCAGATATTGATATGGCCATCACCGTCGAAATCCACGGCATAGGCGCGAAAGCTGCTCGGCATAAACTGCGGCAAGCCCATGGCTCCGGCATAGGAACCCTTCAGGGTCAGCGGGTCAACCTGTTCTTCGCGGCTCAGCAACAGGAACTCTCGCAGTTCCTTGCGGAAAAACTCGGCGCGGGGCGGGTAATCGAAACCCAGGGTCGACAATGCATCGATCACGCGGTAGTTACCGGTGTTGCGACCATAAAAGGTTTCGACGCCGATAATCGACACAATCACCTGGGCCGGAACGCCATATTCCTGCTCGGCGCGGGCCAGTACGGCTTCGTGCTCACGCCAGAAATCTACACCGCGGGCGACGCGAGCGTCGGTCAAGAACATCGGACCGTATTCTTTCCACTGCTTGACCCGTTCGGCCGGGCGCGAAATGGCATCGAGGATGCTTTGCTTGCGCTCGGCTTCGCGGAACACGCCCATCAGCTGCTCGCCGGCAAATCCGTAATCACGGGTCATTTCGCCTACGAACTCAGCCACCTGGGGCGAGCCTTCGTAGTCACCGGCCAGCGCACCCTGTGCGGTCCCGAACAGACCCAGCAGGCCTACCCACGACGCGTATCGAGCAGCCCAGCCACGCATTGCTTGCATTGAATAAT
This sequence comes from Pseudomonas sp. FSL R10-2964, assembly GCF_009600035.1. Classification (NCBI taxonomy): domain Bacteria; kingdom Pseudomonadati; phylum Pseudomonadota; class Gammaproteobacteria; order Pseudomonadales; family Pseudomonadaceae; genus Pseudomonas; species Pseudomonas sp. FSL R10-2964. Next base: position 75,048 of record NZ_WIWH01000018.1, read on the forward strand.
TCACCTTAATCAAACTTGTGCGATCCACTTGCGATGTGTGTGGATCGACATCAAAACCCCGAACGCTGATAACAGCGTCACGAGCGAAGTGCCGCCGTAACTGATAAAGGGCAATGGCACGCCCACCACCGGCAGCAGGCCACTGACCATACCGATGTTGACGAAAACATAAACAAAAAACGTCATGGTCAGACTGCCTGCCAGCAATTTGCCGAACAGGGTCTGGGCCTGGGCGGTGATCACCAGGCCACGACCAATCAACAACAGATAAATAAGCAGCAGCGCGCAAATGCCGACCAGACCGAACTCTTCGCCCATCACCGCGATGATGAAATCGGTATGGCTCTCGGGCAGAAAGTCCAGGTGCGACTGGGTACCCAGTAGCCAGCCCTTGCCGAACACCCCGCCCGAACCAATCGCGGCCTTGGACTGGATAATGTTCCAGCCAGTGCCCAGCGGGTCGCTTTCAGGGTCGAGGAAGGTCAGCACGCGCTGCTTCTGATAGTCGTGCATCACGAAGATCCACATGGCCACCGCCACTGGAACCGTCGCTGCCAGTACGCTGAGGATCCAGCGCCAGCGCAGACCGCCCATGAACAATACAAATGCACCGCCTGCCAGTACCAGCAGCGCCGTACCCAGGTCGGGCTGGCGCACAATCAGGGCAAAAGGCACCCCGATAAGCATCAGGCTGACCGCCACATGCTTGAGTTGCGGCGGCAAGGTTCGCTTGGACAGGTACCAGGCGATGGTCGCGGGCATCAGGATTTTCATGAACTCGGAGGGCTGAAAGCGAATCACCCCGGGGATATTGATCCAGCGAGTGGCGCCCATGGCGTTGTGGCCCATGACATCCACCACCACCAGCAACATCACCCCGATCAGATAGCCGATCGGTACCCAGCGTGCCATGAATCGCGGTTCCAGCTGGGCGATGATAAACATCGATACCAGCCCGATACCGAACGAAGTCGCCTGTTTGCTCAGCAAGTCCCAGCTTTTGCCGCTGGCCGAATACAGTACAAACAGGCTGCCAGCCGCCAGGGTCAGCAGCAGAATCAGCAGCGGGCCATCGATATGCAAACGCTGAAGCAGCGTGGCACGGCGACGCATCACGTCCTCACTGGAGAGGATGCGGTCAAAATTACTCATCATTGGCCGGAACCTCTGCCTTTACGGGGCCGCCGTACTCGGGTTTGAGTTTGCCGTCTTCACCCAGCAACCAGGCATCCATGACCTTGCGCACCACGGGCGAGGCGACACGACTGCCGGCTTCGCCGTTTTCAATCATCACCGAGACGGTGATCTGCGGGTTGTTGGCCGGCGCGAAGCCGACGAACAAGGCGTGGTCGCGGTGACGCTCCTGCACCTTGGAACGGTCGTATTTTTCGCCCTGCTTGATCGCCACCACCTGGGCCGTACCGCTCTTGCCGGCAATCAGGTATTGCGCGCCAACGCCCGCCACCCGCGCCGTGCCGCGAGCGCCATGCACCACTTGCTGCATGCCGTGGTTGACCTTGGCCCAGTTGGACGGGTCACGCAGGACAATATCCGGCACCGGGTCCGGGTCCACCGGCGGTACGCCCTCGATGGTCTTGGCCAGGTGCGGACGGATCCACTTGCCTTTGCTGGCGATCAACGCGGTGGCCTGGGCCAGTTGCAAGGGTGTGGACTGCATATAGCCCTGGCCAATCCCCAGAATCAGCGTCTCGCCCGGGAACCAGGCCTGGCGTCGGGTGGCACGTTTCCACTCGCGGGACGGCATCAGCCCGGCGGACTCTTCGAACATGTCCAGCGAGACCTTGCGGCCGATACCGAACTGGTTCATGTAGCTCGACAGACGGTCAATCCCCAGCTTGTGGGCCAGGTCATAAAAATAGGTGTCGTTGGAACGCATGATTGCGGTATCCAGATCGACGTAGCCATCACCGCTACGGTTCCAGTTACGGTATTTGTGATCGTAATTGGGCAACTGGTAATAGCCGGGGTCATACACCCGCGAGGAGCCGGTGATCACGCCGCTGTCCAGGCCGGCAATCGCCACTGCAGGCTTGATCGTCGAGCCCGGCGGATACAGGCCGCGCAGGATGCGGTTGAACAATGGTCGGTCAATCGAATCACGCAGCTCGGCATACGCCTTGAAGCTGATGCCGGTCACGAACAGATTGGGGTCAAAACTCGGCTGGCTGACCATCGCCAGCACTTCCCCCGTCATCGGGTTGAGTGCCACCACTGCGCCACGACGCCCTGCCAGCGCATCTTCAGCTGCTTCCTGCAGTTTGATATCGAGGCTGAGCACGATGTCTTTGCCAGGGATCGGGTCGGTGCGCTTGAGTACTCGCAACACGCGGCCACGGGCATTGGTTTCGACTTCTTCGTAACCCACCTGGCCATGCAGCTCGGCTTCGTAGAAACGCTCGATGCCGGTTTTGCCGATATGGTGGGTGCCGCTGTAATTGACCGGATCGAGGGTTTTAAGCTCTTTTTCGTTGATCCGCCCCATGTAACCCACCGAGTGCGCAAAATGCGCGCCTTGAGGGTAATGCCGCACCAGTTGCGCAACCACTTCAACCCCGGGCAGGCGGAACTGGTTTACGGCAATCCGGGCGATCTGTTCTTCGTTGAGCTCAAACAGAATGGGCACCGGCTCAAACGGCCGCCGCCCCTGCTTCATGCGCTTTTCGAACAGGGCGCGATCCTCGGGCGCAAGCTGCAACACTTCAACAATAACGTCGAGCACTTGCTGCCAGTCACCAGAGCGTTCGCGGGTCATGCTCAGGCTGAAGCTGGGGCGGTTGTCTGCGATCACCACGCCATTACGGTCAAAAATCAGACCGCGGGTAGGCGGGATCGGCTGCACATGCACCCGGTTGTTCTCTGACAAGGTGGAGTGGTAGTCGTACTGCACCACCTGCAGGTAATAAAGCCGCGCGAGCAGCACACAAATCAGCGTCACGACCACAATCGCACCGACCACGACTCGTCCGCGCACAAGGCGTGCGTCTTTCTCGTGGTCTTTAAGGCGGATCGGCTGAGTCATTCAGAGCGCTGACTATTTGTGATACGGGTGCCCGGACAGCACTGTCCAGGCGCGATACAACTGCTCACCGATCAGAATCCTCACCAACGGGTGCGGCAGCGTCAATGGCGACAGCGACCAGCGCTGGTCAGCGCGGGCACAGACTTCCGGCGCCAGCCCTTCCGGGCCACCGACCATAAAGTTCACCGTGCGCGAATCCAGGCGCCAGCGGTCAAGCTCAACCGCCAGCTGCTCGGTACTCCACGGTTTGCCGTGCACTTCGAGGGTTACGATGCGCTCGCCCGGGCCTACCTTGGCCAGCATGGCTTCGCCTTCCTGGCGGATGAAGCGGGCCACGTCAGCATTCTTGCCACGGGTGTTGAGCGGTATTTCCACCAGTTCAAGTGCCAGCTCGGATGGCAGACGCTTGGCATATTCATGCCAGCCTTCTTCCACCCACTTGGGCATACGCGAACCGACAGCGATCAAACGCAGGCGCACAGCGAACCCTTACTCTTGGTCTTTGTTGAGCTTCAGGAAGTGCTCATGGGTGTTTTCCGGGCTGTGGTGAGCAGCGCTGCCTGCACGGCTTTGTTCAGCACCGGCCCACAGACGCTCCAGGTCGTAGAACTGACGGGCACTGGCGGTCATCATGTGAACGATCACGTCGTCCATGTCCAGCAGAACCCAGTCGCTGTCGCCCTTGCCTTCTTCGCCCAGCGGCTTGACGCCCAGAGCCTTCACCGCTTCGCGGATCTTGTCGAGCATCGCACCGATCTGACGGTTCGAAGTACCGGTAGCGATGATCATGAAGTCAGTGATGCTGTGCTTGTCACGCACGTCGATGACCTGGATATCCTGGGCCTTGACGTCTTCCAGGGCGGCAACAGCAACCTTGACCAGCTCTTCACCCTTGAGAGGCTCGGCGCTGAAGGTTTTTTCCGGCAATGGCGCGCTTTTGAAGGTGCCTTTGCGCTTTACTTTGCTTACATCTTTGTCAGTCATATAAAACTCGTTTTGCTCGTATGTTCGGGTGTTTCAATACACGACAATTGGCGCCTTGAAACACACCCTTTTTCAGTTCGACGCACGGTAAAGCCCGTGCGCATCGATGTAGGCCAGGACCGCGTCGGGCACCAGGTAACGTACCGACTTACCGCTGGCCAGCAGTTGGCGGATCTGGGTGGCGGATACCGCGAGCGGCGTCTGCCAAACGAATGCAATCTGTCCGCTTGCCCCCTTCAGGGCCAGCGGGTCGCTTACCGAGCGCGCTGCCAGCAGGTTGCGCAAGGCATCCGGCGGTTCGCTGTCGGCATCCGGGCGCTGTAGCACCAGGATATGGCAATGCTGGAGCAACTCTTCCCAGCGATGCCATGTGGGCAGGCCGCAAAACGCGTCCCAACCCAACAGTAAAAACAACTGGTCATACGCGGCCATCTCGGCCCGCATCAATTCCAGTGTATCGATCGTGTAGGACGGTTTGTCCCTTTGCAGCTCCCGGGCGTCCACTACCAGCGTAGCCACTCCTGCGACAGCGCACTCGACCATCGCCAAACGGTCGTGGGCTGACACCTGGGGGGTGTCACGGTGCGGCGGCCTGGCGTTTGGGGTCAGACGCAGCTCGTCGAGCCCCATCATCTCCGCCACTTCCAGCCCGCCACGCAGATGACCGATATGCACCGGATCGAAGGTTCCGCCCAGTACGCCTATGCGCTGGGGTAACACGTCGATCACAGGTGCCGGCGCTGACGCTTTCAGCTTGACCAAGTCAGACTGGCTCCTGACCGCGCAACTGGCCATCGCCGACCACAATGTACTTCTCGCAGGTCAGACCTTCGAGACCCACCGGGCCGCGGGCGTGCAGCTTATCAGTAGAAATGCCAATCTCCGCACCCAATCCGTATTCAAATCCATCGGCAAAGCAGGTTGGTGTGTTGAGCATCACGGAACTGGAGTCCACTTCGGCCATAAAACGCCGGGCATCGCCCTGGTGTTCGGTGACGATCGAGTCGGTGTGATGGGAGCCATAGTGATTGATATGCTCAATCGCCTGGTCCAGACCCTCCACGATACGAATCGACAGGATGGCGTCCAGGTACTCGGTGCTCCAGTCGTCTTCAGTGGCGGCAACCACGTCGATCAACTCCCGGGTACGCTCGCAACCGCGCAGTTCGACGCCCTTGGCGCGAAATTGTTCAGCCATTGCCGGCAAAAATTCTGCCGCGACGGCCTGATCCACCAGCAGGGTTTCCATCGCGCCGCAAATGCCATAACGGTAGGTCTTGGCGTTGAACGCAATGCGCTGCGCCTTGGCAAGATCGGCATGGGCACTGACGTATACATGGCAGATGCCGTCCAGGTGTTTGATCACCGGCACCTTGGCATCACGGCTGACCCGTTCGATCAGCCCCTTGCCGCCGCGAGGCACGATGACATCAACGTACTCGGGCATGGTGATCAGCGCGCCGACAGCGGCACGATCGGTCACTTCAACCACTTGCACCACGGCGGGCGGCAAACCGGCTTCGGCCAGGCCGCGCTGGATGCACACTGCAATGGCACGGTTGGAGTGAATCGCCTCGGAGCCACCGCGCAGGATGGTTGCGTTGCCCGACTTCAGGCACAGGCTGGCAGCATCAATGGTCACGTTAGGACGCGACTCATAGATGATTCCGACTACACCCAGCGGTACACGCATTTTGCCGACCTGAATACCCGAAGGGCGGTAGCTCATGTCGCGAATCGCGCCGATGGGGTCTGGCAGGCTTGCCACCTGACGCAAACCGACAATCATGCTGTCGATGCGTGCAGGGGTCAGCGCCAGGCGCTCCAGCATGGCCGGCTCAAGGCCGTTGGCCCGGCCGGCGGCCAGGTCCAGTTCGTTGGCAGCAACCAGCTCCAGACGTGCGGCATCCAATGCAGCAGCAGCGCCGTGCAGGGCACGGTTTTTCTGCGCCGTACTGGCACGGCCGATCACGCGGGAGGCTTCGCGAGCAGCGCGACCCAGGCGGGTCATGTAGTCAAGAACGGACTCAGTCATGGTCTCAAGGGTCTTGGCAGGGAGGAAAGCGGCCGATTATAGCGGTCCCGCCGCCTCACGCACAGCGGTGGCAGGCGGATGGTCGAAATGGACCACAAATACACTGCGTTCAGCCCCGATTAAGCATGACTTGCTATGATCTGCACCTTTTCAGCTATCCACTGACCGTCCTGCACATGCCCATGATGCTGCCTGATGCCTTTTTCGATCGAGATGCCCAGCTTGTTGCTTGCCAACTGCTGGGCAAAGTCATTCGCCATCGGGTCAACGGGCTGTGGCTCAGCGCCCGGATTATCGAAACCGAAGCCTATTACCTCACCGACAAAGGCAGCCACGCCTCGCTGGGCTATACCGACAAGCGCAAGGCGCTGTTTCTCGGTGGCGGGCATATCTACATGTATTACGCCCGCGGCGGCGACTCGCTGAATTTCAGCGCCCACGGCCCCGGCAACGCAGTGCTGATCAAATCGGCCCATCCCTGGCTTGATGAGCTGGCGGGCCCGGACAGCCTGGCGCAGATGCAACGCAACAACCCGGACGCCCAAGGCAACCCCCGGCCCGAACACAAACTGTGCGCGGGGCAAACCCTGCTGTGCAAAGCGCTGGGGTTGAAGGTGCGCGAATGGGATGCAAAATGTTTCGACCCCGAACGCTTGTGGGTCGATGACGTCAGAGAACAACCTTCGAAAATTATCCAGACCACCCGTCTGGGCATCCCCCACGGGCGCGACGAGCATTTGATGTACCGCTTTGTCGATGCTGACTACGCTGCGTATTGCACGCGTAATCCGCTGCGTCGCGGGCAGGTTGAGGGGCGGGATTTCATCACCCTGGAGCACAACTGATCCTGTGGGAGCGGGTTTGCTCGCGATGGCATCGCCGCAATTGTCCTGACAGACCGCGGGGCCTGCATCGCGTGCAAGCCCACTCCCACAACTAGAGCCGGGCCAGCTTCAAGACTGTAGCGCCTACAAACAACCTAAAAAGCAGACAAGGAAATCGGAACATGGGCCCATGGCTCGATAGCATCACCGGCTGGCTGACAGCCAACCCGCAGTGGCTGGGCCTCGCGGTGTTTATTGTGGCTTGCGTGGAGTGTCTGGCAATTGCCGGCATCATTGTTCCCGGCACCGTATTGTTGTTCGCCATTGCCGTCATGGCCGGCAGCGGCGCCCTGTCCCTGGGCCAAACCCTGCTGCTGGGCTTTCTCGGCGGGTTGCTCGGCGACGCTGTGTCCTACGCCCTGGGCAGGCGCTTCCACCAGAACATTCGCCGCTTACCCCTCTTGCGCACTCATCCCGAATGGATGAACGGGGCCGAGAGCTACTTCCATCGCTACGGTATTGTCAGCCTGTTGGTCGGGCGCTTTATCGGCCCGCTGCGGCCCATGCTGCCGATGGTGGCCGGGATGTGCGACATGCCGATCCCGCGCTTTATCGGCGTCAGCCTGCTGGCCGGAGCAGGCTGGTCGGTGGCGTACCTGCTACCGGGCTGGGCCACCGGTGCTGCCATTCGCCTGCCACTGCCCGAAGGCTTCTGGCTACAGGCCGCCATTGTTGCCGCAGGCCTTGCCGCCCTGCTGGGCCTGAGCATCAACGCCAGTATCCGTCGCCAACCCCGGGCCACGCTGCTGATCGGCACACTCAGCTTCGCCCTGCTACTGGCCGTCTTTATCGGTTATCCACACATGACCGCCTTCGACCAGGGCATCACGGCCCTGGTACAAGAGCATCGCAGCAGTGCCATGGACAGCGCCGCCGTGCTGGTGACGCAAATCGGCAACTTCCGTACCCAGTTTCTGGCGGCAGCCCTGGTGTGCGTCATTCTGCTGTTTACCCGGCAATGGCGGGCAATGTGGTTCTTTGGCGGGGTCACGCTGTTTACCGCGCTGGCCAATACCGCGACCAAGCACTTCTTCGCCCGGGTGCGCCCAGAAGTGCTGGTGGACCCGCTGACCAGCTACAGCATGCCCAGCGGCCACAGTTCGGGGGCGTTTGCGTTTTTTGTCGCCCTGGCCATTCTGGCCGGGCGCAACCAGCCACAACGCATGCGCGTCACCTGGGTATTGCTGGGTTGCCTGCTGGCGATCACCGTGGCGATGTCGCGGGTGTACCTGGGCGCTCACTGGCCAACGGACATCACCGCTGGGGCCCTGCTCGCCATCACTGTCAACGCATTCGCTCTGGCGTTAAGCCAGCGATACATGCCCCTTGAGCCGGTCCCGCAGAAAATCTGGTGGCTGATCTTGCCGTCAGTCACTGCGCTCTACGGGTTTTTCATGCTCGGGCACTTGTCCAGGGAACTGCTGCGCTACGCCTACTGAGATCAGTTGAGGGCTTCGCCCTGGATCTCATCGAGCAGCACTTGTATCCCGTCCAGACGCTGCTGCGGGTCATTGACCTGCAGCAGTTCGATCTTGTCTGCCTCGGCAAAGGGCAACAGGTACGCCAGTTGATTGGACAGCGACTGTTGCCCCGCCACCTCGGTGTTCATGTTCAGGGCCGCCACCATCGGGTGCTCGGCCAGCGCCTTGAGCAAGGCCAGCAGGTCCTGGTCTTCTTCCTGCAGGGGCTGCTCGGGGGCGTCATCCAGCCACTCGACTTGCGCCAGCAGTAGCTGATCGCGCTGCAACTCAGTGCCCAGCACTTCAAAGCGCCGCCCGCCCTCGACGCGAATGCCCAGCAGGCCGTTGTCCTGCTGCTGAAAATCGCGAATCAGGGCTTCACAGCCAATCCCGGCGATACCCTGGGGTGCATTGCCGACCTCACGGCCATCCAGGATGCACACCACACCAAAGCCTGTGCCCTGCTTCATGCAGCGGGCAACCATGTCCAGGTAGCGCGCCTCAAATATCTGCAAGTCCAGCACACAACCTGGAAACAGCACGGTATTCAAAGGAAACAGCGGCAATGTCATAGCTTCACCCTTACACCATGAGGGTCACGGCCAACGGCAGGAACACCGCCGTACCCAGACCCATCAGACTCATCGCCAGCGCCGCGAAGGCGCCACACTCTTCACTTTCCTGCAGGGCCACCGAAGTGCCAACCGCGTGCGCCGTCATGCCCAGGGCCATACCTCGGGCCTCCGGGCTGTGAACCCCGAGCAGGCGCAACAGGCCCGGCCCGCAAATTGCGCCGATCACCCCGGTAATCAGCACAAACACTGCTGCCAGCGCCGCCACACCACCAATCTGCTCGGCCACCAGCATGGCAATCGGTGAGGTCACCGACTTGGGCGCCAGGGTCATCAGCATCATGTGCTCGGCCCCGAACCACCAGGCCAGGCCCACCACCAACGCAGTGGCGAACACGCCGCCAATTACCAGCGTAGTAAAAATGGGCCAGAACAACTGCCGGATCCGCCGCAGGTTCAGGTACAGCGGCACCGCCAGCGCCACCGTTGCGGGGCCCAGCAAAATACTCAGGATATCGGTGCTCTTGCGGTACTCCGCGTAGCTCAGGCCGCAACTGAGCAGCACACCGATCACCAGCAGCATCGAGGCCAGCACCGGCTGCAGGAAGAGCCAGCGGGTTTTCTCGTAAGCGGCGAGCACCAGTTGATAGGCGCCCAGGGTGATACCGATACCAAACAACGGATGATGGATAACTGACTCCCAGGCGCCCTGCCATTGCAGATTCATGGCCGCTCCTCGGGATGGCTGTGATTCTTGAGCAGACGCTGCATCAGTACGCCGACGAATGCCATCGAGATCAATAGCGACAGCACCAGCGCCCCGACAATCGCCCAGAAGTCAGCGGCAATATCGGCGGCGTACACCATCACGCCCACCGCGGGCGGCACCAACAGCAAGGGTAAATAGCGCAACAACCCGCCGGCAGCCTGACTCAATGGCTCGCTGACTTGACCGCGCACCATCAAGAAGCCCAACAACAGCAGCAATCCGATAATGGGCCCGGGCAATACGGGGACGAACAAGTGATTGAGGGCGGTACCGAGCAATTGAAACAGCACCAGCCAAGTCAAGCCGCGTAGCAACATTTCACCTCTCCAGCGAATATTTTTGTGCCGCATTATAAGCACGTCCTACCGACCAACGGCTCAGGCTTGCACCTTGGCATACAATAACTGCCGATGTTTCATCCGGGCCTATAGACAGCTTCCATTGCTGCGGCATACTCGGTGGCTTAATTATGCGGATCCCGTTATGCGCCCATTTGCCCCCCTTGCTTTGACCCTGCTGCTGACGGCCTGTGGAGACGGTGAATCACTGTTACCGCCCGACGCACGCCTGCCCGATGGCGGGCGCTATCGAGGTGAAGTGGTCAACGGGTTGCTGCAGGGCCAGGGTCGTATCGACTATCCGAATGGCAATTGGTACGCAGGGGAGTTCAAAAATGGCCAGTGGCACGGCCAGGGCGAGTGGCACGCCAGCAATGGCGATAGCTATCGCGGCGGTTTCGCGCAAGGCCTGTACAGCGGCCATGGCCGCCTGACCACCCACGACAGCACCTACGAGGGCGGGTTCAAGCTGGGCAACCGCGAGGGCGAGGGCACGCTCAAGCAAGGCACCCTGAGCTATCGCGGCGACTTCAAGGATGACCAGTTCTCGGGCGATGGCCATCTGGAGCTGGAAGACGGCAGCCAGTACCAGGGCCAGTTTGCCCACGGAAAACCCCACGGCACCGGCAGGCGCAGCGATGCCAGCGGCAATGAGTTCGTCGGCGAGTTCGTCAATGGCGAACTTGAAGGCAACGGCATCTTCAACAGCGCCGACGGCGACCAGTACGAGGGCGCGTTCAAGCACAACCAGCTCAACGGCAAGGGCCGCTATGAGAATGCCGACGGCGATGTGTGGAGCGGTGACTTCAAGGACGGCGCATTAACCGGCAAGGGCGAACTGACAGGCATCGACGGCAGCCACTACAGCGGCATGTTCAACGAGTGGCGCTTCAACGGTCCCGGCCATTTGAGCCTGCCCGACGGCAGCACCTATGTTGGCGAGTTCGCCGCAGACACCTATCAGGGCCAGGGCACCCTGACCCTGAGCGACGGTACCGTACAAAGCGGCTACTGGCTCAACGGCCAGCGAGTGCGCGATGCCAAAGGGACAGTCTTGCCCGACCCGCTGGAGCTGGGGCTGCTCAACCAGGGCACATTGCTCAACAAGGCGCTGGACGGCGTTGCCCCATCCACCCCGGCAATCGAGCTGTACAGCCTGGTGCTGGCGGGCGACGGCAAGCAGAGCGTGTTCAAGCGCGAAGCCGATTACGTCAGCGACATGCTGGCCAGCCGTTTTGGCAGCCGTGGCCGGATCACCCTGGTGAACCACCGCGACCATCTGCTCGATAGCCCCATGGCCACCCGCGAAAACCTGTACCGCGCGGCAAAAACCCTGGCCGGGCGCACCGGCCCTGAAGACCTGATTTTCATTTATCTGACCAGCCACGGCACCCAGGAACACGAGCTGGTACTCGATCAACCGCGCATGGAGCTGGCAGACCTGCCCGCCGACGAGCTGGCTGCAGCCTTGGCCCCACTGAAAAACCGCGACAAGATCATCGTGATTTCATCCTGCTATTCAGGCGGTTTTATCCCCGCGCTCAAGGATGAAAAAACCCTGATCATGACCGCATCCCAGGCTGACCGCGTGTCTTTTGGCTGCTCTGAAGAAGCCGACTTTACCTACTTCGGCAATGCCTTGTTTGCTCAGGCGCTGAACCAGACCGACGACCTGCAAAAAGCCTTCAAACTGGCCAGGCAGTACGTGGCCGAACGCGAACAAGCGGATGGCTACGAGCCATCCGAACCGCAAATCTGGGCGCCAAAAGGCGTTCTGAACCACTGGCAACGCTTGCGTCAACAACAAGCGAAACAGGCTTTGCAGTAAGCAAATAACCCTGGAATGGCTAAGCTGGTTGTATCAAGGGAGAAACATTATGCACTTGACGCCTTCACATATTTTGCTCGCAGGCGCTACCGGCCTTACCGGCGAACTGCTACTTGACCGCCTGCTCAACGAGCCCACCATCACCCGCGTGCTCGCCCCTTCACGCAAGCCTCTGGCGGCGCATCCGCACCTGGAAAACCCGGTAGGTGACCCCGCCGTGTTCCTGCCTCAACTCAGTGGCCGGGTCGATGTCGCCTTCTGCTGCCTGGGCACCACGATCAAGCAGGCAGGTTCCGAGGCAGCCTTCCGCGCGGTGGATCACGACATGGTGGTGGCTTTCGCCAAACGCGCGCGGGAAATGGGCGCACGCCATCTGGTGGTGGTCAGTGCCATCGGCGCCGACCCCAAGTCCTCGGTGTTCTATAACCGGGTCAAGGGTGAAATGGAGCAGTCGCTGCGCGCGCAAAACTGGCCGCAACTGACCATTGCCCGTCCTTCCCTGCTACTGGGCGATCGCGTCGAGCCACGTCTGGCCGAACAGATCGCCGGGCCACTGTCCAAACTGATTCCGGGCAAGTACCACGGTATCGAAGCCTGCCAGCTGGCCCGTGCGCTGTGGCGCCTGGCACTGGAAGAACAGGACGGCGTGCGGGTGATCGAATCCGATGAGTTGCGCAAGCTGGGTAAATAGTCACCCGCCCTGCTGGCTACAAACCACCGCTGGCCTGAAACCCGACACCCAGCACCGTCAGCACGGACAACGGCAATAGCACGGTATCGAGCAACGCGCTGGCGGGCAGGTCCAGGCCCGGATAGCGCGGAGCCTCGGCGCCAAAGCGATCCTTGGCACAGCACCCGCCCTCAAGGGCATACACGTCCAGCCGCGTACCCGAGTACACAACGGGAGCGCCCGGTTTGGCCGCATCCAGCGTTCGCACGCTGGCGCAACCACAAACCAGAGCCGCCACCAGCAGGGCCAATAGCGCCTTACTCATCGCCGCCCACATGGTACTCGCCCCAGCGCGGGAGCATGTCTTGGGGGATATTGAGCAGGTTGAGAATGCGCGCCACCACAAAATCCACCAGGTCATCGATAGTCTGCGGTTGATGATAAAAGCCGGGCGATGCAGGCACTATTACCGCGCCCATATTGGACAGCTTGAGCATGTTCTCCAGATGGATACTGGAATACGGCGCCTCACGCGGCACCAGAATCAGCTGGCGACGCTCCTTGAGCGTCACGTCTGCGGCCCGCTCGATCAGGTTGTTGCAAGCGCCGGTGGCAATCCCCGACAGGGTGCCGGTGGAACACGGCACCACCACCATCGCAGCGGGTGCTCCCGACCCCGAAGCCACGGGCGACATCCAGTCCTCCTTGCCGTATACGCGAATCTGCCCTGCGGCAGCGCCCGTGTATTCAGTCAGAAAAGCCTGCATTGCTTGTGGCTTTGGCGGCAGGCTGACATCCGTTTCGGTTGCCATGACCAATTGTGCGGCCTTGGAGATCAGGAAGTGGACTTCGCGGTCTTCGCGCACCAGGCAATCGAGCAGGCGCAAGGCGTACGGCATGCCGGAAGCACCGGTGACCGCCAGGGTTATGCGTTCCGGGCCACTCATTGCAGCGCTTCCGCCAGCTTGCCATGCAGCCCGCCGAAGCCGCCATTGCTCATGATCACCACATGGGTACCGGGCTTAACCTGGGCCTTGACCTCGGCAATGATGGCGTCCAGCGAATCGCACACCTTGGTCGGCACCGGGCTCGATGCCACCGTCGCGGCCAGATCCCAACCCAGATTGGCCGGGGCATACCAGACCACATGATCCGCCTGCACCACGCTTTGCGGCAGGCCATCACGGTGGGCTCCGAGCTTCATGGAGTTGGAGCGCGGCTCAATCACCGCGATCAAGGGCGCGTCACCAATGTGCTTGCGCAGGCCATCGAGGGTGGTCGCGATCGCAGTCGGATGGTGGGCAAAGTCGTCGTAGAGGGTAATGCCGTGGACTTCGGCGACTTTCTCCATACGTCGTTTTACGCTTTTGAAAGCGCTCAACCCATCAATCGCCATGCTCGGCACCACGCCTACATGGCGCGCTGCGGCCAGGGTCGCCAGGGCGTTGGCCACGTTATGCTGGCCGGTCATGTTCCAATCGACGGTACCTTGCAGCGCGCCGTCAAACAGCACCTCAAAGCGAGAGCCGTCATCACTGAGCAGCCTGGCTTGCCATTGACCATCGACGCCCGTGGTTTGTACCGGCGTCCAGCAGCCCATTTCGATTACACGCTGCAATGCAGGCTCGGTGGTCGGGTGGATAACCAGCCCTTCACTCGGGATAGTGCGCACCAAATGGTGGAATTGCCGCTCAATGGCCGGCAAGTCCGGGAAGATATCAGCGTGATCGAACTCGAGATTGTTGAGGATTGCCGTGCGCGGACGGTAGTGGACAAACTTCGAGCGCTTGTCGAAAAAGGCGCTGTCATATTCATCGGCTTCTACCACAAAGAACGGCGTATCACCCAGACGGGCCGACACGGCAAAGTTCTGCGGCACACCGCCAATCAGGAAACCCGGGGCCATGCCCGCGTGCTCCAGCACCCAGGCCAGCATGCTGCTGGTCGTGGTTTTACCGTGGGTACCTGCCACGGCCAGTACCCAGCGGCCTTGCAGCACATGGTCAGCCAGCCATTGCGGGCCGGACACGTAAGGCAGGCCCTTGTTGAGCACGTACTCAACTGCGGGGTTGCCACGGGACAGCGCATTGCCGATCACCACTACATCTGGCGCCGGATCGAGCTGAACCGGGTCATAGCCCTGGGTTAGTTCAATACCTTGAGCCTGCAGCTGGGTGCTCATCGGCGGATAGACGTTGGCGTCTGAGCCAGTAACGTGATGGCCCAGTTCTTTGGCCAGAACCGCCAGCGACCCCATGAAAGTGCCGCAAATACCCAAAATATGAATGTGCATAGTTGACCTCGTAAACCATCGGCGAAGGGTAGCGTAGCAAGGTTCTTTTCGCACCTGATGATTCTGAAACCCTCACCCTAGCCCTCTCCCTGAGGGAGAGGCGACTAAAAGCAAAAGCGGATTTGCGCAACGCCTCAGGTCAGCCCCCTCACTCTCCGGGAGACGGTTGGGGTGAGGGGCTTTTAAGCATTACCGCTCAATCCCATGCTTGCGCAGCTTTCTATACAGGGTGTTGCGGCTCACCCCCAGTTGCAGCGCGGTATGGGTCATATGCCAGCGGTGCAGTTCGAGCGCCAGCAACAAGGCCTGCTTTTCGGCATCCTCAAGCGGGTATTCACATGCTTCAGGGGCTTTGGGCGGAGCCAGGCGAATAGTGGCCGGCAGATCTTCGTACTGGATCACGTCGTTTTCGCAGAGTGCAGCCAGGGTTCGCAGCACATTGCGCAGCTGACGCACGTTGCCTGGCCAGGCAAAATCCAGCAACGCCTCACGTGCCGCCGGGCTGATAAACAGGCGCTGCCCTCCCGCCTCTTCGGCCAGCAAGAAGTCCAGCAACTGCGATTTGTCCGTGCGCTCGCGCAACGCTGGCAAACCGATTTCCAGTCCATTAAGGCGGTAATACAGGTCTTCACGAAAACTGCCGTCCGCCACGCGCTCCTGCAAGTTACGGTGGGTGGCGCTGATAATGCGCACGTTGACCGCCATCGGCTCGCCACCAATGGGCACCACCACACGGTCCTCCAGCACTCTTAACAACCGGGTTTGCAACGCCAGCGGCATATCGCCAATTTCATCCAGAAACAGGGTGCCGCCATCGGCCTGCTGCAACTTGCCCTGCATGCCTTCCTTGCGTGCCCCGGTAAAACTGCCACCGCGATAGCCGAACAGTTCGCTCTCGATCAGGCTTTCGGGGATCGACGCGCAGTTGAGCGCCACAAACGGCTTGCTGCTGCGCAAGCTGGCTTGATGCACAGCCTTGGCAAAGGCTTCTTTGCCGGAGCCGGTTTCACCATTGACCAGCAGCGGCACATCGCGCTCAAACACCCGTAATGCCCGGCGAAAATCCGTCTGCAGGGCCTCATCACCCAGGCAGATGCTGCTCGGGCGCGGTGGCTCGGCTTGCACCATGACCGGGGCAGGCCCGTTCCGTGGCTGGCCGCGCAGTGCCGCAAATAATCGACGCCCGTCGCGGGTATGCAGCGGCCAACTGGCATTCGCCTGGAGGGTGGCCCGACTGAAAAGCTCATCCCGCGGGCAATCGAAAACACTGTCGACCGATTGCCCGAGCAAACTGCCACGCACATGCCCTAGCAGGTTCAGGGCACTCTGGTTAACCGCGCCTATAACTCCGTCGCCATCAAACGCCAGCATGCCTTCGCTGAACAATCCGACAGACTCGGCGTGCAGATGAAAACGCAGCAGCCACTGATTCTGAAAGTGCCCGAGGAAGTAGCTGTTTTCGATGATTTTCGCTGACAGATTAACCAGCGCCATCGTATGAAACTGGCTCTGACGGGAAGCCTCATGGCGGGCCGAAGACACGTCGAGCACCGCCAGCAACTCGCCCTGCGGATCGAACACCGGGCTGGCCGAGCAGGTCAGCCCGGTGTGCCGGCCACGAAAGTGTTCATCCTGATGGATGGTCAGTGCCTGACGCTCGACCAGGCAGGTACCGATGCCGTTGGTACCCTCCCTGGCTTCGCTCCAGTCGGCCCCCAGCCACAGCCCCGCCTGCTCGAACACCTTGCGTTCGGAGGGGGCAGTGACACAGTTGAGGATCACGCCACGGGCATCAGTCAATAGCACCGCGTGCCCGGCACCGGAGAGTTGCTGATGCAGGCTGTTCATTTCGTGACCGGCAATTTTCAGCACCTGCTGCAAACGCTCGCGGCCTTCAAGGATACGGCCTTGCTCAAGTACGGTCGGGGCGATGGTTTGCGCAGGATCGAGGTGATAGTCCTCCAGGCAACGCTGCCAGGAACGGACGATGGACGGGTCACACCCTTGCGGGCGACCGCGGGTGACATCAATGACTTGCCGTGCGTGACGGCGCAAATCGGTGCTGTGCATTTCTTATTGTTCTCCGCTCTGTCTCGGTGGTCCCGTGCTCAACAGAGGCAACTCGCCCTCAGCGGCAACAAAGATCCAGTCCAAACCGAACGCCCAGCATCCTCTTGCTCACCGGCCTTTGCAATCGCGAACTGACCGGCCGGTCATCGGTTGTGCCAAGACTGGTACAAATTGTCACCACAGCTGTATCAGGTGTGCCACAAGCCCCTCTCCCCAACGACCGGGTAAAACCCGCAAAGCCTTGGAAGACAAGGCCTGCACAAAGATGGCCCAGCCCTTGCTCATACTTTTGCCAGCGCCACAGCGCGTCCTCCCATAAGCACAATAAAGCCAGGAGACACTCACCATGCGTTACGCACAACCCGGTACTGAAGGCTCGATTGTTTCGTTCAAGAGCCGTTACGGTAACTACATCGGCGGCGAATTCGTGGCACCGGTCAAAGGCCAGTACTTCACCAACACCTCGCCGGTCAACGGCAAAGCCATTGCCGAATTCCCGCGTTCTACTGCCGAAGACATCGAAAAAGCCCTCGACGCTGCCCACGCCGCTGCTGATGCCTGGGGCGCGACCTCAGTGCAGGCACGTTCGCTGGTGTTGCTGAAGATTGCTGACCGCATTGAGCAAAACCTCGAACTGCTGGCCATTACCGAAACCTGGGACAACGGCAAAGCCGTACGCGAAACCCTGAACGCCGACGTGCCGCTGGCTGCGGATCATTTCCGTTACTACGCCGGCTGCATCCGCGCTCAAGAAGGCAGCGCCGCCGAAATTGACGGCAATACTGTGGCGTATCACATCCACGAACCGCTGGGCGTGGTCGGGCAGATCATTCCGTGGAACTTCCCGCTGCTGATGGCCGCCTGGAAACTTGCCCCTGCACTGGCGGCGGGCAACTGCATCGTGCTCAAACCGGCTGAACAAACGCCGCTGAGCATCACCGTTTTTATGGAGCTGATCGGCGACCTGCTGCCACCTGGCGTCCTCAACGTCGTGCAGGGGTTCGGTAAAGAAGCAGGCGAAGCGCTGGCTACCAGCAAACGCATTGCCAAGATCGCCTTCACTGGCTCCACACCTGTAGGCGCTCACATCATGAAATGTGCCGCCGAGAACATCATCCCGTCGACCGTGGAACTGGGTGGCAAGTCGCCAAACATCTTCTTTGAAGACATCATGCAGGCCGAGCCGGCCTTTATTGAAAAAGCCGCTGAAGGTCTGGTGCTGGCATTCTTCAACCAGGGCGAAGTGTGCACCTGCCCGTCGCGGGCGCTGGTGCAGGAGTCGATCTACGACGACTTTATGAAAGTGGTGATGCGCAAGGTCGAGGCAATCAAGCGTGGAGACCCGCTGGACACCGACACCATGGTCGGCGCCCAGGCCTCCGAGCAGCAATTCGACAAGATCCTGTCCTACCTTGAAATTGCCAGGAACGAAGGCGCTGAACTGCTGACCGGCGGTGCCGTAGCCAAGCTCGAAGGCGATCTGGCAACCGGCTATTACATCCAGCCGACCCTGCTCAAGGGCACCAACAAAATGCGCGTCTTCCAGGAAGAAATCTTTGGCCCGGTGGTCAGCATCACCACCTTCAAGGACGAAGCCGAAGCGCTGGCGATTGCCAACGACACCGAGTTTGGCCTCGGCGCCGGCCTGTGGACCCGTGACATCAACCGCGCCTATCGCATGGGCCGTGCCATCAAGGCGGGTCGCGTGTGGACCAACTGTTACCACCTCTACCCGGCACACGCCGCGTTCGGCGGGTACAAAAAATCCGGCGTCGGCCGTGAAACCCACAAAATGATGCTCGACCACTACCAACAGACCAAAAACCTGCTGGTGAGCTACGACATCAACCCGCTGGGTTTCTTCTAACCCAGACCCCTGTGGAAGCGGGTTTGCTCGCGAAAGGATCGCTGCGCTGTACTGAACGACCGCAGCGCCTGCATCGCGAGCAAGCCCGCTCCCACAAACTGGCATCAATAGCTCTACACCGGGCCTTCTGGCCTAGCTCTTGCTTATCTCCCTGTCATATTTTCTCAAACTATAAAAGAACAGGTGAATTCCCATGCCTAGCGAACCTACTGCCGCTGCGGCGGCGTCCTCTGTCGATTTCGAAAAAGTCGGCTCCGATTATTTCCAACAACGTGAACTGAAAAAAGGCGCTGCCGGCTGGGTCCTGCTGGTGGGCCTGGGCGTGGCCTATGTGATTTCCGGCGACTACGCCGGCTGGAACTTCGGCTTGGCCCAGGGCGGCTGGGGCGGAATGTTTATCGCCACATTGCTGATGGCCACCATGTACTTGTGCATGTGTTTTTCACTGGCCGAACTGTCCTCGATGATCCCCACTGCCGGTGGCGGCTACGGCTTTGCCCGCAGTGCTTTCGGGCCGTGGGGCGGGTTCCTCACCGGTACGGCGATCCTGATTGAATATGCCATCGCCCCTGCCGCGATTGCCTGTTTTATCGGCGCCTATTGCGAGTCGCTGTTCGGTATTGGCGGCTGGATGATCTACCTGGCGTTCTACATCATCTTTATCGGCATCCATATTTTCGGGGTCGGGGAAGCGCTCAAGCTGATGTTCATCATCACCGCCGTGGCGGCCATTGCCCTGGGGGTGTTTCTGGTCGCGATGGTGCCGCACTTCAGCGTCGCCAACCTGCTGGATATCCCGGTCACCGAGGCCAAGGGCGCCAGCGCATTTCTGCCCTTCGGTTATGTCGGTGTCTGGGCAGCCATCCCTTATGCGATCTGGTTTTTCCTCGCTGTCGAAGGCGTGCCGCTGGCTGCTGAAGAAACCAAGAACCCCAAGCGTGACCTGCCTCGCGGGCTGATCGGCGCCATGCTGGTTCTGGCCACCTTTGCCCTGCTGATTCTGGTGATCGGCCCGGGCGGCGCCGGCGCGCACCACTTGATGGCATCGGGTAATCCGCTGGTCGAAGCCCTGAGCAAGGCGTATGGCGGCTCGACCTGGATGGGCGGCTTTGTGAACCTGGTGGGCCTGGCCGGTTTGATTGCCAGCTTCTTCTCGATCATTTACGCCTATTCACGTCAGATCTTCGCCTTGTCCCGCGCCGGCTATTTGCCGCGCAAACTGTCCGAAACCAACAAGAGCAAGGCGCCGGTGCTGGCCTTGATCATTCCCGGCATTATCGGTTTTGGTCTGTCACTGACCGGCCAGGGCGACTTGCTGATTCTGGTGGCGGTATTTGGCGCGACCATTTCCTATGTGCTGATGATGGCCGCGCATATCACCCTGCGTATTCGCCGCCCTAAAATGGAGCGCCCGTATCGCACGCCGGGCGGGATTTTCACTTCGGGCACTGCTTTGGTGCTTGCCTGTGTCGCGGTGGTGGCCGGCTTCCTGGTTGACCCGCGGGTGGTGATTGGCGCTGCGGTGATCTATGGAGTATTAATTGCCTACTTCGCTTTTTACAGTCGGCACCATTTGGTGGCCGGTACGCCGGAAGAGGAATTCGCGGCTATTCAACAGGCCGAAAAAGCCTTGCACTGACCGCTGAGAATCCCGCCAGACGCCTTGCGTCTGGCGTCATGGAGCACCCTGTATGGCAACATTCTCACATGCGGTTGGCACTCAGACCTACCGTTTCGATAGCCTTAAAGATGTAATGGCCAAGGCTGGCCCGGCCCGTTCCGGGGATTTTCTGGCCGGCGTGGCTGCGCAAAACGACGGCGAACGGGTGGCCGCGCAAATGGCGCTGGCTGACATCCCGCTCGCCTATTTTCTGCAAGAAGTTCTGATCCCCTACGAGACCGATGAGGTCACCCGGCTGATTATCGACAGCCATGATCTTCAAGCCTTCGCCCCGGTCAGCCACCTGACCGTCGGTGGCTTTCGCGACTGGCTGCTCAGCGACGCAGCCAGCGAGGACAGCCTGCGGGCCCTGGCGCCGGGCCTGACCCCGGAAATGGCCGCCGCCGTGTCGAAGATCATGCGCGTACAGGACCTGATTCTGGTCGCGCAAAAGATCCGTGTGGTTACCCGGTTTCGCGGCACCATGGGCCTGCGCGGCCGACTTTCGACACGCCTGCAACCCAACCACCCCACCGATGACCCGGCCGGCATTGCCGCCAGCATTCTCGACGGGCTGCTCTACGGCAACGGCGATGCCATGATCGGCATCAACCCGGCCACTGACAGCATTGCCTCGATCTGCGACCTGCTGAACATGCTCGACGCCATCATCCAGCGCTATGAAATCCCCACCCAGTCCTGCGTACTGACCCACGTCACCACCTCGATCGAAGCCATCAATCGCGGCGTGCCGCTGGATCTGGTATTTCAGTCCATTGCCGGCACCGAGGCAGCCAACGCCAGTTTTGGCATCAACCTGAATGTGCTGCAAGAAGGCTACGAGGCAGGTTTAAGCCTCAATCGCGGGACTCTGGGCAATAACCTGATGTATTTCGAAACAGGTCAGGGCAGCGCGCTGTCGGCCAACGCCCATTTCGGCGTGGATCAACAAACCTGTGAAACCCGCGCCTACGCCGTGGCACGGCATTTCAAGCCGTTTCTGGTCAATACCGTGGTCGGTTTTATCGGCCCCGAGTACCTGTACAACGGCAAGCAGATCATCCGCGCCGGCCTTGAGGACCACTTCTGCGGCAAGCTGCTGGGTGTGCCCATGGGCTGTGATATCTGCTACACCAACCATGCCGAAGCGGACCAGGACGACATGGACACCCTGCTGACATTGCTGGGGGTGGCCGGGATCAACTTCATCATGGGCATCCCGGGGTCGGACGACATCATGCTCAACTATCAGACCACGTCGTTCCATGACGCCCTGTATGCCCGCAAAACCCTGGGGTTAAAACCCGCCCCGGAGTTTGAACAGTGGCTCAGCAAGGTGGGCATTTTTACTCAGAACGATGGCCGCATCGAGTTCGGCCATCAGCTGCCACCTGCATTTCGCCAGGCGCTGGCTCATTTGGGAGGACGCTAGGCATGGCCGACAACCTTAACCCGTGGCTGGAGCTGCGCCGCCTGACCCCCGCACGTATTGCCCTGGGACGCACCGGCACCAGCATGCCGACCCAGGCCCAGCTCGACTTTCAATTCGCCCATGCCCAGGCCCGGGATGCGGTGCATTTGCCGTTTGATCACCCCGGCCTGAGTGCAC
Organism: Pseudomonas sp. FSL R10-2964; assembly: GCF_009600035.1. Lineage (NCBI taxonomy): Bacteria > Pseudomonadati > Pseudomonadota > Gammaproteobacteria > Pseudomonadales > Pseudomonadaceae > Pseudomonas > Pseudomonas sp. FSL R10-2964. The sequence goes on from NZ_WIWH01000018.1 coordinate 97,127, forward strand.
AGTTAACCGAGCGCGGGCGCGAGAGCCTGCTGCTGCACAGTGCCGCGGCTGACCGCCACAGCTACCTGCAACGCCCGGATCTGGGACGCAAGCTCAACGACGACTCTGCGCAGCAATTGCGCGACTACGCAGCGGCCAACCCCGGCGGCATCGATGTCGCCGTGGTGGTAGCGGATGGCTTGTCGGCACTGGCCGTGCATCGCCACACCTTGCCCTTCCTGGCGCGCATGGAAGAGCACACGGCGACTGAAGGCTGGTCGCTGTCGCCGGTAATTCTGGTAGAGCAGGGGCGAGTTGCCGTGGCCGATGAAATTGGCGAACTGCTGGGCGCACGCATGGTGGTGATGTTGATCGGCGAACGCCCCGGGCTCAGCTCCCCCGACAGCCTGGGGCTGTACTTCACCTACGCGCCGAAAATCGGCCTGACCGATGCGTATCGCAACTGTATTTCCAATGTACGGCTTGAAGGCCTGAGCTACGGCATGGCCGCTCATCGGCTGGCGTACCTGATGCGCGAAGCCTGCCGGCGGCAATTATCGGGAGTGAATCTGAAGGATGAAGCCCAGGTGCAGACCCTGGATGTCGAAGCGCCCAGCGAAAACTTTCTGCTCAAGGGCGATTAACTCTGCGTAGCAGCTGCCGAAGGAACGAGGCTGCTGCTACGGCTTTTGACTACCAATACACGCTTCGCTACAAACTCACACTGCAGAATTCGTCTCAATCCGTATAATCCGGTTCTTCAAAAAAGTACGAAAAAACTACAATTGTTGTAGTTAACTACGCATCCCTACCCGCACAGACCTGCAGAGCCGGGTCATCAACACAGGTGCTTCACATGGATTTCAACCCGATCGACATTATCCTGCACCTCGATGTGTACCTCGACATGCTGGTAAACAATTACGGGCCATGGATCTACGCCATCCTGTTTCTGGTGATTTTTTGCGAAACCGGTCTGGTGGTCATGCCGTTTTTGCCGGGTGATTCGCTGCTCTTTATCGCGGGCGCCGTAGCTGCCGGCGGCGGCATGGACCCGGTACTGCTCGCAGGCTTGCTGATGCTGGCTGCGATCATGGGCGACAGCACCAACTACGTTATCGGACGAACGGCAGGCGAGCGCTTGTTCAGCAACCCGAATTCGAAAATCTTCCGTCGCGACTACCTGGAAAAAACCCACGACTTCTATGAGCGTCATGGCGGTAAAACCGTAACCATGGCCCGTTTCCTGCCGATTTTCCGCACCTTCGCTCCGTTTGTTGCCGGTGTGGCGCGCATGTTCTACCCGCGCTTCTTTATGTTCAGCGTATTCGGCACCATCCTGTGGGTTGGCGGCCTGGTCACTCTGGGTTATTTCTTCGGCAATGTGCCATTTATCAAGAAGAACCTGTCGCTGCTGGTGGTGGGCATCATTCTGCTGTCGCTGGTACCGATGATTATTGGCGTGATCCGCAGCCGTCTGGGCCGTACTCCAGCCAAAGCCAAAGCCTGATCGGGAGACACCACCATGTGGTCTCTAAGTGAATGGCGGCGCCAGCGAATCCTTGCGCAGCACCCGGTAACGCCTGACGTATGGCACAACGTGCGCCAGCATCTGAGCATTCTCGACGGGCTGAATGACGAGCAGGACAAATGGCTGCGCGACAGCAGCGTATTGTTTCTGCAAGCCAAGCACCTCACCCCCATGCCCGGGGTTGAGCTGACTGAAGAGGGCCGGCTGTTGCTGGCCGCTCAGGCGCAATTGCCGCTGCTCAACCTGGGTGACCTGGACTGGTACCAGGGCTTTCACGAAATCGTGCTCTACCCCGACGACTTCGTCAGCCCCCAGCGCCATCGCGATTCCAGCGGTGTAGAGCATGAATGGGAAGGCCATCACAGCGGTGAAGCCTGGCAGCATGGGCCGGTCGTTCTGGCATGGCCGGGCGTTCTGGCCAGCGGTGGCTGGGAAGGCTACAACCTGGTCATCCACGAACTGGCGCACAAGCTGGACATGCTCAATGGTGCCGCGAATGGCATGCCGCCCTTGCACAGCAGCATGCATGTCAGTGACTGGACCCAGGCCATGCAACAGGCCTACGACCATCTCAATCACTACCTCGACCACCACAACCCCGACCACGCGCCTATCGACCCCTATGCCGCCGAAAACCCGGCGGAGTTCTTTGCGGTCACCAGCGAGTACTTTTTCAGCGCACCCGACCTGTTGAACCATGCCTACCCGCTGGTCTATCAACAACTGAGCCTGTTTTATCGTCAGGACACGCTGGCACGCCTCAAGCAGCTGCAAAGCGAACACCCCGAATACCGCGCGCAGCACTGATCGCCCAAGGGTGACGTCCTTATAGGAATACGCCTATAATCGCCGCCACTTTTTGGCCAAATCGGCCAAACAAACTGGCCTACTAACGGGGGCACCGCCCAATGAGCTACAGCAAGATTCCGGCTGGCAAAGACCTGCCGAATGACATCTACGTCGCTATCGAGATTCCGGCTAACCACGCGCCGATCAAATATGAAATCGACAAAGACAGCGATTGCCTGTTCGTTGACCGCTTCATGGCCACCCCGATGTTCTACCCGGCCAACTACGGTTTTATCCCTAACACCCTGGCTGACGACGGTGATCCGCTGGACGTGCTGGTGGTTACCCCTTACCCGGTAGCTCCAGGCTCGGTTATCCGTGCTCGCCCGGTTGGCATCCTGCACATGACTGACGACGGCGGCGGCGATGCCAAAGTGGTTGCAGTGCCTCACGACAAGCTGTCCCAGCTGTACGTTGACGTGAAAGAGTACACCGACCTGCCACCCCTGCTGATCCAGCAGATCCAGCACTTCTTCGAGAACTACAAAGATCTCGAAAAAGGCAAATGGGTGAAGATCGAAGGTTGGGGCGATGCTGAAGCTGCCCGCGCCGAAATCACCAAATCGGTTGCGGCCTATAAAGGCTAAGCAAGCGGTTAAAAAAAACCTCGGCTCGCCGGGGTTTTTTTATGCCTGCATAAACGCAATAAAACAGCCTGTTTACGGCGCGCAAAATGCCCAGTCAATGCCAGTAGGAAATATCGCTGCAAGTCTAGGAATTTTCTGGTTTTACCGTTTTTTTTTGAACGCTTAGTTTATTTAAACAGGCTTGGCTTGCCCGTAGACTCTGTGTTCATGAATACATCCGGTGATCGCCTGAAAGCCCTCCTGCGGGAGTGCCATTTAACCGCTTCGGACTTCGCAGCCAATCGCCGCGTTACGCCGCAGCACGTCAACAACTGGTTCAAACGGGGCATTCCGATGGCTCGCCTGGACGAAATCGCCGAACTGCTGTGCGTCAACAGCCGCTGGCTACGTACCGGCGAGGGCGTCAAGCATCCGGGCCTTGTCAGCAGCAACGATGAAAAATCGCCTGCCCAGACCGGACAGCCCAAACCGGCTAATGCCTGCGATATTGACGCGCCCTTCTACAACGAAACCTTGCACCCCGACGGATCAGGCAAAACCCATGTGGTGAAAATTCCTGATTGCACCGTGCGGCTCAGTTGCTCGACCCTGCAGGCCCTGGATGTCAGCCCCGACCAGGCCATTTGCGCACCCATGATTGGCAACAGCATGGCGCACAGGATCCAGGATGGTTCCACAGTCGCCATCGACCGCAGCCTGACCCAAATCGTCGACGGTGAAATCTACGCGCTCGAGCAGGATGGCATGCTGCGCATCAAATACCTCTACCGCCTGCCCAACAACGGCCTGCGCATCCGCAGCCACAACTGCCTGGAGTATCCGGACGAAGTCTTTGACGCAACAGAAGTCCATGCGCAGCAGATACGGATACTGGGCTGGGTATTCTGGTGGTCCACGCTTAGCCAGCGACGCCCGCCAGTGCCTTACAAACTGGACGAACAACCTTAGGTCTGGGAAAAGTACTCAAACCCCAGTATGATTCGTCGCACTTGTGCACTCCCCCTCGCGGCACGCGAGCCGGAATGCAGGGCCAGGCAGCAAAAAGCCGCTACGCCCCACACCCAGCCACAACGCGCTGGATGTCCCGATTGAAGGCGAGTACGGCTTACCAAAAATAAGCCAAACCCGCCCCCGAGAAGCCGGCCACAAGCCGGCTTTTTAATTGTCCAAAATAATCCTATCCCATCCGAGAATCCAGCCGATAGCCTAGCTATCACCGGCATTTCAGGCGCATCCCTGTCCGATGGTGTTCAACGCCATTTGACCTCATCCGACGATGAAGTGGGGGGACAGGTGGGGGGACAAAGGGACGAGAGGGGAAATCAAATGGGTAAGCTGAATCCGAAACAAGTCGAAAATCTGACCGAACCCGGCACCTATGAAGATGGCGATGGGCTTCGCTTAGTGGTCAAACCTACCGGGCGTAAATCCTGGCTTCTTCGCTTCCAACTGGCGGGCCGTCGCAGAGAGATGGGCTTGGGTTCCTTTCCTGAAGTTACCCTCAAGAAAGCCCGACAAGACGCCAGCAATAAACGAAGCCAGTTGAGCGATGGCATAGATCCTCTAGCCGCTCGCGATATCGAGCGCGCTGCCCAACGCGAAGCACAGCGAACGAGCGAGGCAAAACAGCTGAAGTTCGAGACGCTCGCGAAAGAGTATTGCGAAGCGCATGGAGGGACGTGGTCGGAGAAGTGGCGCAAAGGCTGGCTGCGGAAGCTGGAGCTGTATGCGTTTGACCACATAGGCAAATTGTCGGCCGAGGAGATTGGTACTCCACAGGTTCTCAAGGTGCTGCAACCGATCTGGTCCACCAAGACCAGAACCGCCGATGAGTTGCGTGGACAAATTGAACAGGTTCTGGACGCCGCCAAGGCACGCAACCTTCGCGAGGGCGAAAACCCCGCTCGCTGGCGTGGGCATTTAGATAATCTGCTGAGTCGAGCCGAAAAGAAAAAGGCTCGAAAGCGCGAGCACTTTGAAGCCATGCGATGGCAGGACGTGCCTGTCTTGATGGAAAGCCTCAGCGCGAATAACACACCGGCTTCGTTGGCTGCTCAGTTGTTAATAATGACTAGCGCACGCGCCCACATGGTGCGGTTCGCTCGTTGGGATGAGTTTGACTTGGACGCTGGCACTTGGTCTCTACCAGATGAGCGAATGAAAATGCGAGTAGCTTTTGTAATCCCGCTTGCCGAGGAAGTTGTGAAGCTGGTGAAGAGCATTCCGCGAGAAGAAAGAAGCGCCTTTCTATTTCCAGGTCAGGGCAAGACTGGGGTCATGCATGCCAACGCTATACGAACGCTCCTACATGGCATGGGGTACAAACAAATCACTCGACATGGCTTTCGCTCCTCATTTCGAGACTGGGCCGGGGAATGCACCCATTACCCACGCGAGGTATGCGAGATGGCGCTGGCGCACGATGAGCGCGACCAAACTGAAGGGGCATACTCCCGCTCGGACTTTCTCGATAAGCGACGCGCCTTGATGAACGACTGGAACAAATTTATTACCACTCCCATGACCGTCTCTCAACTTTTAGCTTGAGATCACCACTCGTTACCAATCGGCGAAAGATGGGGAATGTTATCCTCTACCACCCTGAAAAATTTACGTATCGCACGACACCCAACGTCAACAAAACCCGTCAAGAAATCACAAAATGAAAGAAACGAAGCCTGCACTATTTTCACCGATTCAAATCACAATGAACACGAATGAAAGCATAGGCAACACCACAGTCGATAAAGCAATCGCTAGAAACCACGGCATGCTTTGGGATGGTTTTTTCCATCCACTAATTAAGCTTGATGAATATAAGAAACTACTGGAGGACATCCGCGCAGTCATAGCCAACCCCGAGTTACAAGCAGAGTTAGAAACTCGCTGGAGAAACGAAGACAGACTACACAGTGAAGAGATCAACACACTGCTGCAAGACGCGAGATATGCCTGCCTGTACCTCGAACTGGCAAGAGACGCCGAGAAACATGAAAACCGCGACCGCGCCTGGGCCTTTACCAGTTATGCAAGTGTGCAGGTTGGTGAAATCAGTGAAAAATCAGCAGCCATCATCACTGCATTTGAAGCTGACAAATGTTCAAGCCGAAACAGTAGAAATGGGGCCAGTCGGACTAAAAACTTTCTACCTGCCAAAGAGGAAGTAGTCAGGCTGCTTGAGGAATTGAAACCGGAGAGTGGCTGGCCCAGCTGCAGCGGAGCAGCATCTGCGCTAGAGAAACATATGACTGAGTTCATTCTCAAAACCCGCCCATCCGGTTTGACCTCATCAAATATTCGAAACCGCATAGAGAAAAACTGGCTCCCAGGAGATGATCTTGTTAATAGGGCCTGGAAAAAAACAAAAGCGGTTGAAAAGGAGTAAATATCAGGTTGGATCTGACAAATATTTCAGATTTATGGTACCTGTCAGACCAAACCTGAATTTTGTGCCCACCACGCTCAAGCAGCGAGTAAAGCCCTGGGTCGCCCGCGCGGATCTTTGAGCGACGGTCGCTCCATCTTCCCCAAGCCTCGCCCAATTGCTTGCAGCTTCATGTAGATATCGGTCTTGGTCAAATAGGGGATCGCCAATTGGTTTAGCGTATCCCGCATCGGACTATCCCGATGATCGACCATACCGATCCCACAACTCTTGTAGCGCGATTTGTCCGCATTACAGTTGTAGTACACGCCTCGACCTTTTGTGATCAGCTCCGTCCAGTAGCGGCCTATCAGAAGGGCTTTCGTAATGTCCTCTCGCACCTTGGAACCATCAAAGAAAAACATCATGTGGTAATGGAAGCCTTTCTCCGGCCCATGCTCCAGCTTCCAGATGTAACCCACCATGTCATCGAACAATTTGTTCGATCTCTTGTTCCGAAGCAGGTGTTCTCGATCTCGCTTCGCTTCAGCCTGTGTCGTCCTACAATGCTGCTTTTGGTAGCCAAGATCAACTCTTAGCACCAGCAACCGGGAATGGCGTTCAAACAACGCATCAACGTATCCGGTCAGCTCCTTATGGTTTTTATTACTCGACCGCTGGTAGTTTTTAAGCTTTCTCGCAAAGCTTTTCGAACGAGCCTCTTGCCGAATACCTTCCACACACGAGTTCAATTGTTGAACGTAGTGTTCTACCTCGTCACGATCACTCCGCATTTTCCGAACCAACGTAACCCCGCATAGGCGTGCTGCTTTAACCTGATCAACCATTAGCGCGATATACGGTTCAAATGTGTAAAGCCTGTTTAAATGGTCGTCTCGCGAAATTCGCATTTTGATCAGTTTGTTCAGCAGGACTCCTGGCAAATTCCAATGAAGACGAGAGTTACCATCGTCATCTACAGCTTCAAGTGTAAAAGCATCCCCCTCAGTTTTTATAAGATCCTGAACCAACAGGGATGCTCGCTTTAGCATGCAGAGCATCCCTATATCTAAAGCGCCTTGCTCTTCACCGTTGGCCAGCACCATGTGACACTTACTCAGGAGCGCTATTTCGCGCTCATCCTTCAATACGCTTACATACCCCTTCATACCTTCAAGCACTCAATAAGATGGATAATCACTACTGATTGACTTGTCTTGAGTCAAGTCAATCCCTATTACTTTGACACCTACTAGGCACACCTCTCTTTATTAGACGATCACCACTAATGAGAATACTAATTACTAATAATATATAAACCAAAAATAACAGGGCAAGCCAACCCCGATCAAAGTACTGCCTGTAACGCACCTCGCAATAGAAATATGAATTAAAATGTTATACGTAGTTAGTGAGCGATTTTCAGCGCCAAGTATTCGAGGTTGTTTCAGCCTGTCCACCGATGGAGAGGCAGTTCAATGATTAGCGCGCCTCCTTGGCAGACATGCGCTGCTCAATCCAGGTAGTGATTTCGGAGTCAATCCAGCCAATGGCGCCAGCTCCCAGTTTGATCGGTAAGGGAAACGTCGCATCGTACCTTGGCGACAGCCTATCCATGCGGTCGTAGATCGTTGACCGCCTAAGGCCGATACGCTCGATCAATTGCTTAAGGCGTACAATCCTCGGGTAGAGATCATGGGTGTTTGTCACTTGCCTGCTCGTTATGTGTTTGGGAGTGATGCGACTTTAGGCCGTGTTCGCTCCGACAAGAAGACCTGCAGCGCCCAGTATTTTTTTCCTGAGAGTTGAGAGCGTCTCTCAGACTCGAACTGGCGAGTACCGTATCCATCACCGCAGTTATCTGGACTTCGCCGTCCTCTTTTGGGTAGGGAACGCCGCGAGACCTGGCTACGACAGGTAAGCCTAGCGACTGATCGTTGGCTGGGCTCCGCCGCAGGACCTTTTTGAGTTGGTGCTGATCGTGTAAGGATGGTTACTTTTCATGCCATAGGGTATTCAAGTAGTTTTTCATCCAACAGTCGATTATGCTTTCCTCACCGGCCCTCATCGGCGCGAAAATAGCCATTTTTACCCAGTAAGAACGAACTACGTATATCGTAAGAACTAAGTTCGCATACTGTTGGCTGACGGACGCGGACCGCTCAGGGCAAAAACGAACTCGCATCTCCCCCTCAGCGATATTGAATCGCATTTAACACCTACATCACGACACTGAATATCCCTCATGGAATCCTTCCCATGTCACTTCAGTGTCCTCGTTGCACCTCCAAAAAAATTGCCTCCCTTAGACCAGCCATGAGAATCGGTGCCATTGTTGGCGCTGTCGGTGGTGCAGCACGAGGCGCGAGCACCGCACTCGCAGGTAGCCAAATTGGCGCGACGGTTGGCGCGCTTATTAGTCCGATTGGCATCAGCATTGGAAGGCTCTCAGGTGCCGTCCTTGGCGGGCTCATCGGCAGCGTGGACGGCTGTGCGCTGGGTGCTCAGCTTGGCGAAAAGCTGGATCGTCATGTGCTGGCAAATAATCTCTGCCTGGTTTGTGCGCACCGCTTCAACCTGCCGTCTTAATCAGCTCCTTTCCACTTCACAAAATTAATCGTAAGCGCTCCATGAAGCCCACATTCCAAGCCGAAACCTGATGTCCGATGCTGTGCTCCCGATTTCTTTCTGGAGC